>CAIWTL010000067.1 GCA_903915555.1 uncultured Micrococcales bacterium
CCCTGGTCGAGTTCCGTCGCCTCACCGCACTGCGGGCAGCGCGGGTGGCGGCGGTGCCAGTTCAGGACCCCCAGCGCCGACACGACGACGGCGAGGTCGTCGGCGTAGGCATCCGCGACGCCCAGCGCCCGGACCCCGCTGGACCGCTGCGGGGGCAGCGGACCGTCCGATGTCATGGCGAACACGGCACGGTCCCGGTCGTCCGTACCGAGGAAGACCCAGTCCCCCGCGGGGAGATCGTCTCGGGGTAGCGCCGGATCGGGCACCGGATCCGGGGCGCCGTCCGGGGTGACCAGGATTTCCTCGCCGCAGAAGGTGTAGATCCGCGAGCCGGGGTCGCCCCAGCGATCCCGCAGCCAGTCGCGATCGTCCCGCCGCGTCCCGCACGGGTCGAGCGTCGACTCCTGAAGCGGCAGCCCGTCGGTCATCGTGCCAGCCTACGGTGTCACGACGTACGGGTGGCCTGCGCGACGATGTGCTCGGCGGCGACGAGATCGTCGAAGCTGACGTGGCTGCCGTCGTCGAGGTGGACGAACGTGGCACGGACCCGTTCCGGTGGGCAACCGGCCAGTCGCGCCCACGCCTCCCGGTAGATCGCCAACTGGGCCGCGTCGTGGGCGGCGGTCGTCTTCCAGTCGACCACCTCCCACTCGATCGCCGGGTCGTCGGTGACGCGGAAGACGGCATCGATCCGTCCCGTGACGGCGGTGCCGCCCACCTCGATCACGAAGGGCTGTTCCACGACGTGGGGGGTCCGGTCGGCGTAGGCGGTGCCCCGCAGCATCTCCTCGAACTCCCGGGCCTCGTCGGAGGCGTCGACGTCGAACAGGGACTGCTGCCCCACCCGGTCCTCCATCCACCGGTGGAACGCGGTTCCCCGGGCAGCAGCGCGACTGGGGCGCCGCGGCATGGGGCGGCGCTGGGCGGCAGCCGCCTCGTCGGCGTCCTTCAGCCACGCGGTGAGAGCGCTGACGGAGACGACGGACGGCACCCCCGGGGTCGTCTCGGACAGGGTCCGCTCGGCGACGAGGTCCGCCGCGGCGCGCGCGAGGGGGGTGTCGGGAGCGAGCTCGGGTGCCTCGGCGACCCGGCGGCCGAGGTCGATCACGTCCGGGCGATCCACCGGGGTCGGCCACGAGGTCAGGATGGCGGCGGCCTCGGACTGCTGGGGGCGGTCCGCCGGTTCGTCCGTCCACACGTCGACGGTCCCGCCGACCTCGCGGCACACGCGTTCCACGGCTCTCAGATACGCCGAAGCGCCGCGCGGGGTCTTCTGGGTCGGGCCCCACCAGTGGCCACTGGCGATCACCTCGTTCTCGGCACGGGTCACCGCGACGTAGGCGAGCCGATCCTCGTCGTGCCGGTCGTCCTCACGGCAGGCGGCCACGTACGCGTCGTGGTCCTTCCCGGTGAAGTGTTCCGACGGGAACCCGAGATGAAGTGCGGGGTCGGGCTCGTCGGGTGCCACCGGAGGCACCGCTTCGGCGCTCGTGACCCACCGGGGTGCGCCCCGGGCGCCGGGGAAGACCCCGTCGCTGAGGAACGGCAGCGCGACCAGCGGGAACTCGAGTCCCTTGGCGGCGTGGATGGTCATGACCGCGACCCCCTCCCCGGCGGGCAGCTGCGGATCCTGGGGGGAGGCCCGGAACCGCCGGCAGTCGGCCAGATAGGCCATGAAGTCGTTCAGCCCCCGCGAGCCGTCGAGCCCGGTGAATCCCCGCGCGAGGCCGATCAGCGCATGCAGGCTGCCGGGTACGGACCCGGCGTCCACCGGCACGAGACCCGGCGCGAGGAGGTCGACGGCGGCGGCGACCGCGTCCCCGACGGAACGGTCCCGGACGCGGGCGAAACGGTCGAGCTCGGCCACGAACTGCCGGAGTCTGTCGACCGCCTCCGACGAGTACCGGTCGGTGGGACCGAGGTCGTGGACGGCGTCGAGCAGGCAGGGGGGAGCGTCCGGCCCGGAGAGTTCGCGCGCACGGGCGGCGACCGCGCTCATGTCCCGCGGACCGATGCGCCACCGGGGTCCCATGAGTTGGGCCAGGACGTCGGGGTTCGCGTCGGCGCTGACGGTGAGACGCAGCCAGGAGATGACGGCCTCGACCTCGGGAAGGGCCAGCAGGTCGCGGCGGCTGGAGACGTAGGCCGGGATCCCCACCGACCCCAGTTGCTCGACCACGGCGGCCACCTGGTCGTTGGAGCGGCACAGGACGGCCATGTCCTGCCAGTCGTGGCGCTCACGGGCGGCGGCCAGCCGGTCGGACAGCCAGATCAACTCCGAGTCCTGGTCGGGCAGGAGCGCGCACGTGAGCAGTCCGCCGGTCGCGCCGGGCGCCGCGCGCAGCGGGCGGACGTCGTCGTGGATCCGGTGGAGGTCGCCCGCGATGGCGTTGGCGCACCGCAGGATCGCGGGGAGTGACCGCCGGTTGACGCTGAGCGGGTAGGTGGCCGCGCGTCTGCCCGCGGCATCCGGGAAGTGACGGGGGAACTCGTCGATGTTGGTCACGCTCGCTCCGCGCCAGCCGTAGATCGCCTGGCACGGGTCGCCGACGGCGGTGACGGGGTGACCGTCGGCGAAGAGGCCCTGCAGCATGCGGCGCTGCGCCCGGGAGGTGTCCTGGTACTCGTCGAGCAGGACCACGCGGAACCGCGACCTCATCGCCGCGGCGACCCCCGGCGAGTGCCGCGACAGTTCCGCCGCCAGCCGGACCTGGTCGGAGAAGTCGAGGAACTCCCCCGCCCGCTTGCCCTGCCGGAACTGGCCCACGAGGTCGACGAGTCGCAGGCGCTCGCGGGCGGCGGCCCGCATCCGCTCCACATGACTCTTCGGAGCCTCGGCCCGGTCGAGCAGGTCCAGCAGGTGGGCGTCGTGGGC
>CAIWTL010000068.1 GCA_903915555.1 uncultured Micrococcales bacterium
AGTCGATGTCTTTACGAACCGGTCCAAAGGCGATTCGATGGAGCGCAACCAGACCACTGGTAATAACCACAAGGGCACCAACTACAGCTCCTAACCACAAGATCACGTCGTCTATTTGAGGCGTATCAAGCATTCGACTGTTTCCTGGTCGAGCTCACCGGATATGGCGAGACGGTTGGCGAGCTGAAGACCGCGCACACGTGCAGCGGTCGCCTCATCAAAGACACCATCGGCTGGGCTGACACCCAGCTTTGCTTGAGCCCATGCCACATCGGGCCCGCTATCACCAAGTGACGCGGGCAGTAGGCGAGCTCTCATACGGTTCTGACAGTCGCGGAGATCACGCCACCGAAACCCGACCCGTCAGTCGGTGGGGCGATCTGGGTGAAGGACAACTCCTCCACCACCACAGTCAACGTCTCGTTCGTGTTCAAGTCCTGAAGCTTCACGGTGGGCCCGTAGTTCACGGTGTCACGCAGTGCCTGCCACCTAGCCAGGGCAGAGCCCGTGTAACCCTTCAGCACCCCATACTGGTCACGCTCGAAGTCGAAGCAGGAAAGCTGCAACCGCAGCAACTCGGCACGAGTCACCGCAGGCAAGGCGCGAATCTGCCAGCCCTGGATGATCGGGCCCTTCGTGTTGTCAGCGGCATCTCGGGCCATCTCCAGGCGCACCGCCAACTGCTGCTGCGGAGTCACCGGGTAGCCGACAGAGAACGACTGATCCAGGTTCGCTGAAGCGTCAGCCACACCCACCGAGGTGGCCGTTCCATCACGATCCACCACCTTGATCGTGGTCGAGCCCTTCACGGGCCGAGCGATCTCCATGCGGATGGAGTCGAAGTTCTTCAACTCCAAAGTGCCATACCGGATGGCACCGGACTGGATGAAGCCTGTGGCCTCCACGTTAGAAGATGCCGTGCATCCATACACCCTGGCCGTGGCACCCGTCAGGGCCACAGCCAGGACGTTCGTGGCAGTAGCAACGATGCCCGTCACGGTTCCCGACTGACCGGAGGGAACGCGGATGTCATTAGCCCAGGCGGCACGACCAGACTGGTCGATGTCCGACAGGTCGACGCGGATCAGGCCAGGACGACCTTCACCTGCATCAGCCACGCCAGTGAACACAAACCTGTCGTAGGGGCGAAGGCCACCGGAAGTGGCACCCTCATAGGTGAACGGGCCGTACGTGACCTGGCCTTCCGTTCCCACCGTGCCGACACGAACCCCCAGGTTCGTGGCCAGCACAATGTAGGCACCCAAATATGTGATCGTGTCGAGGATGTTCTCACCCACAGGCAGCTCTGCCGTGGTGATAGCACCCGACAAAGTCGGCAAGTCACCTGTGGAATCCAAGACGAAGCGATAGATGGCCGACCCGGAATCTCCGTAGCCAGCAACGAGCAAAGCACCCGGTGCCTCCGAGGCACTCGTCCACACCCACGACGAATCGGGATGTGTGTACAGCGGGGTCTGTGCGTCGAGGTCGCCACCAGTGAGGGACAACTCGAACAGGTCCACACCCTGCGCGACAATCAGTCGCTGCTTCACCCACCACGCCTTCGTGGCGCCTGAACTTGTCGTCCACAGGGATGAGAATGTGGTGGCGCCATTCGTGGCCGAGTAGATAGTTCCACTGGAGTTGATCGCCAACACCTTCGGCCCGGCCAGCAGCATGCTGGCCAAGGTGCCGGAGAAACCTGTCGTGGCCGATGTCGTTCCCGCGTTGTACCGTTCAATCGTTGACCCGGCACCCATGTAGAACTGGTTGCCTGTGTCGTACTTCACCAGGCAGGCAGTGTCTGTTGACGAGTACGTGGCCACCTGACTGGTGGACTTGAGCAGGCTGATCTCGCCCAACTCCCACACGTCCACGCCAGCACTGGTGTCGAACCTTCGCTGGATCCGCTCATCCTCGGCTGGCTCCATGAACCGGATACCTGCGCCAGCAGACCAGTCGGTCTGCGAGCGCAGCCACCAAGAGTCCAGGGACTGGTCACCGGGGGCGCGCGACTGGTCAACCTGCTGCTTGCGCACGGGGGCCAGGGCCCGCTCGTATGGAGTGGCGTCAGAGGTGAGCGACAGGAAGGGGAGCTCGCCAATGGCGTAGTCATACCGGATCGAGTCAGGACTGTAGGAGGCCGCAAGGCCGACGACACCGACCGGAATGATCGGTGTCGTGACTACGCTCTGTGGCACTGTCTCTCCTTAGTCTTCTTCGGTCCAGTCCCCGTACAGGATCGTCCAGATGTCGTCATCCACGACTACTCCTCAATGGTGTTCTTAACGTGACAATTCACGACTGTTAGCGGATATGCCTACGCCCCGACGAGGGCGGCAGCCTCATCCTCAGTCA
>CAIWTL010000069.1 GCA_903915555.1 uncultured Micrococcales bacterium
CCGCCGCGATCGAGATGTGCTCCGATGTCCTGGGTCTGAGCACCGCCGAGGTCACGGCGGTCGCGACCTTCTACACGATGTACCGCCAGAAGAGTCCCGGCGGGACCCACCACATCGGGGTGTGCGTGAACACGCTGTGCGGGCTCCTCGGCGGTGACGCGGTCTACGATGCGCTCGCGCGACGGCTCGGCGTGAGCAGCGGAGAGACCACGGAGGACGGCGCCTTCACCCTCGAACGCATCGAGTGCCAGGCCGCCTGTACCCACGCGCCGGTGATGACGGTCGACTGGGAGTTCTTCGACCGGACGACGATCGCCGACGCCATGCGCGTCATCGATGCGCTCGAGGCCGGCGAGATGGTCATCGCCACCCGCGGCCCCGCGGTGCGTGGCTGGCGAGCCACCGAGCGGACCGTTGCGGGAATCGACGATGGTCTCGCCGACGAGGCGTCGTGCATCGACGAACTCATGCTCGCCGGTCTTGAAGTGGCCAAGGAGAAGGGCATGTCCGCCCCTGCAACTGGAAAGGGGGCCTGATGCCTCTCACCCCGGTCATCACCGCCCACTGGGACGATCCCGACTGCTACACGCTCGAGGGCTACCGGCGCACCGGCGGCTACACCGCACTCGCGCAGGCCCTCAAGACCGATCCCGACGAGGTCATCGGCACGGTGAAGGACTCCGGGCTGCGGGGTCGCGGCGGCGCCGGGTTCCCGACGGGCCTCAAGTGGAGTTTCGTCCCCCAGAACGACGGCAAACCCCACTACCTCGTGGTCAACGGCGACGAGTCCGAGCCGGGTGCCTGCAAGGACATCCCCATCATGCTCGCCAACCCACATGCCCTGATCGAGGGCATCATCATCACCTGCTGGGCGATCCGTGCCAGCCACGCCTTCATCTACATCCGCGGTGAGGTCCCCATGCCGATCCGTCGCATGGAGCGTGCGGTCGCCGAGGCGAAGGCGGCCGGTTTCCTCGGCAAGAACATCCTCGGCAGCGGACTCGACCTCGAGGTCGTCGTCCACGGCGGAGCGGGAGCGTACATCTGTGGCGAGGAGACAGCGCTGCTCGACTCCCTCGAAGGACGCCGCGGCCAACCCCGGCTCAAGCCACCGTTCCCCGCGGTCGCCGGTCTCTACGCATCGCCCACGGTCGTCAACAATGTCGAGACGATCTCCTCGGTTCCCTACATCATCAAGAACGGCGTCTCCTGGTACCGGGAGATGGGCACCGAGAAATCACCCGGCTTCAAGGTCTGGGCGCTCTCCGGACACGTCAAGCGCCCCGGAATCTACGAGTCCCCACTCGGTATCACCATGCGCGAACTGCTCGACTACGCGGGCGGGATGCGCGACGGCCGCGACGTGAAGTTCTGGCTGCCGGGCGGCTCCTCGGTGCCGATGCTGCTGGCGGACCACCTCGACACCCCCCTCACCTACGAGGACATGGTCGCCGCGGGAAGCATGCTCGGCACCGGAACGCCGATGCTCTTCGACGAGACCACCAGCGTCGTGAAGGCGATCACCCGCTGGCTGGAGTTCTACAAGCACGAGTCGTGCGGCAAGTGCACCCCGTGCCGCGAAGGCACCTTCTGGATCACCGGCACGCTGAAGAAGTTCGAGGAGGGCCACGGCCAGCAGGGCGAGATCGACGAACTCGTCGAGATCTGTAACCAGATCATGGGCCGCTCCTTCTGCGCTCTCGGCGACGCCGCCGCCACCCCGTACGCGCCATCGCTGAAGTTCTTCCGCAGCGAATGGGAGGCCGCACTCACGCAGTCGGCGGACGAGGCCTTCGATCCAGCCGCGACGATGATCATCCCGAGCATGAGCGGAGTGGGTGCATGACAGCGACCTCCAACGACACGGGCGTCCCCGCGGCCGCCGGGGCGCAGCCGGTGGAGATGGTCACCGGCACCATCGACGGTCACGAAGTGACCGTGCCCAAGGGCACCGTCATCATCCGCGCCGCCGAGCTGATCGGCGTCGACGTGCCCCGGTTCTGTGACCACCCCCTGCTGGACCCGGTGGCGGCCTGCCGGGCCTGTCTGGTCGAGATCGACGGAATGCCCAAACCGCAGCCGTCGTGCGCGGTCGAGTTCGGCGACGGTATGGCCGTGCACACGCAGGTCAGCAGCGAGGTCGCCGCCAAGGCCCAGGCCGGCGTGATGGAGTTCCTGCTCATCAACCACCCGCTGGACTGCCCGGTCTGCGACAAGGGCGGCGAGTGCCCTCTGCAGAACCAGGCCATGACGACAGGCAATCCAGACACCCGCTTCACTCTCGAGAAACTGACGTTCCCCAAGCCCATCAACATCAGCACCGAGATCCTGCTCGACCGTGAGCGCTGCGTCATGTGCCAGCGTTGCACCAGGTTCGCCGATGAGATCGCCGGCGACCCCTTCATCGAACTCGTCCAACGGGGCGCCCATCAACAGATCGGCATCGGGGAGGAGCCCTTCAACTCCTACTACTCGGGCAACACGATCCAGATCTGCCCCGTGGGTGCTCTGACCAGTGCCGACTACCGGTTCCGGGCGCGGCCGTTCGACCTCGTCAGCGTCCCCACCAGTTGCGAACACTGTGCATCGGGATGCGCGCTGCGCACCGACTACCGCCACGACACCGTCATGCGCCGCTACGCGTGGGACGACCCCGAGGTCAACGAGGAGTGGAACTGTGACAAGGGGAGGTTCGCCTTCACCTACCTGACCATGGACCGCATCGAGCGGCCCATGGTCCGCGAGGACGGCGTCCTGCGGACCGCGTCGTGGCCCGAGGCCCTGCGCGTCGCCGCCGCCGGACTGGCGGCGGCCCAGGGCCGGGCGGCAGTTCTCACCGGCGGCCGCCTCACCCTCGAGGATTCCTACGCCTACTCCCGATTCGCCCGCACCGCGCTGGCGACCGACGACATCGACATGCGGGCACGCCCCATGGGCCCCGGAGAAGTCGGCTTCCTGTCCGCCCGGATCGCCGGAACCAGTGGGCCGACGTACCGCCAGCTGGAAGCGGCCCCGGCGGTGCTCCTCGTGGCCCTCGAACCGGAGGAGGAGTCGCCCATCATCTTCCTGCGGCTGCGCAACGCGGTCCGCAAGAACGGGCAGCAGGTGGTCACGCTGGCACCCTTCGCGTCGCACGCCAGCCGAAAACTGTCCGCCACCCTCGTGCCCGTCGTCCCGGGAGCCGAGGCGCAGTCGCTGGCCAACCTGCCGAGTGACGTCCGCGACCTGCTGTCGCGTCCGGGAGCCGTCATCCTCGTCGGGGAGCGGGCGGCGACCGCTCCTGGAGCGCTCGAGGCAGCGGCCGACCTCGCCGACGCCACGGGCGCGTCCCTCGGTTGGGTCCCCCGTCGGGCGGGGGAACGAGGTGCCGTCGACACCGGCTGCCTCCCCGGTCTCCTCCCCGGTGGCCGACCCTTGACCGACCCCGCGGCGCGCCGCGAGGTCGCGAGCGCCTGGGGAATCGCCGCCGACGACCTGCCGGCCGAGCCGGGACGCGACCTGCCCGCCATCGTGGCTGCGATCCGTGCCGACCACGCCGCCCGCACCGCGGCCGTCGACATGGATGAGGTGCCGGAGCCCGTCATCCAGGCGCTCGTGGTGGCAGGAGTGGAGCCCACGGACGTCCTGGACAGCGACGACCTGCTCGCCGCCCTGAATGAGGTGCCCTTCCTGGTGTCACTGGAGACCCGTCAGTCCGAGGTGACCGCACACGCCGATGTCGTTCTCCCCGTCGCTGTTGTCACGGAGAAGGAAGGCGCCTTCGTCGACTGGGAGGGCCGACGCCGTCCCTTCGCCAAGGCGTTGCCCGAGGCGACGACGTTCCCCGACGCCGAGGTGCTCTCGTTGCTGGCCGACTACATGGACCTCGATCCGACTCCGCGGCGCGTGTCCGACCTCCGTTCCGAGATCGAGGGTCTGGGCGCATGGGCGGGGGAACGGCCGTGGGACCCGCCGGCGGAGTCCGATGCTCCCGCGCACCCCGGCCCGGGTGAAGCGGTGCTGGCCAGTTGGCGACTGCTGCTGGACATGGGTGTCATGCAGCGGGGCGAGCCGTACCTGGCCGGCACCCGCAAGCCGAGTGTGGCCCGCATCAGCGCGGCGACGGCTGCGGGCATCGGCGTCCCGGACGGCCAGAACGTGACGGTGTCCACCGATCACGGGGCCATCACGCTGCCGGTGGAAGTGACCGAGATGCCCGACGGTATTGTCTGGTTGCCGACCAATTCACCCGAATCCCGCGTGACCGCGACACTTCGCGCCATCCCGGGCGATACCGTGCGGCTCGGAAGAGGAAGGGAGTAGGCCGATGCCAGAACTGAGCGCCTTCGGCAACGACCCCTTCTGGCTCGTCTGCCTCAAGACCCTCGGGGTCTTCGTCATCCTCGTGCTGCTCGTCCTCTTCACCATCTGGGCCGAGCGCCGTGTCGTGGCGCGCATGCAGATGCGCATCGGTCCCAACCGCACCGGTCCGTTCGGGTTGCTGCAGTCGCTCATGGACGGCTTCAAGCTGGCGCTCAAGGAGGAGATCATCCCCGTCACCGCCCACCGCGCGGTGTACTGGATCGCCCCTCTGCTGAGTGCCATCACCGCGTTCGCCGCCTTCGCCGTCATCCCCTTCGGGCCCGAGGTCTCGATCTTCGGCGTCATCACCCCGCTGCAACTGTCCGACTTCCCCCAGTCCGTTCTCTATGTGCTCGCGGTGGCGTCGATCGGTATCTACGGCCTCGTCCTCGCCGGGTGGTCGTCCGGCTCCACCTACCCGCTCCTGGGAGGTCTGCGTTCGAGCGCGCAGATGATCTCGTACGAGATCTCGATGGGCCTGTCCTTCGTCGCGGTGTTCCTCTACGCGGGCTCGATGTCCACCTCGCAGATCGTGTCAGCTCAGCAGTCGTTGTGGTTCGCGGTCCTGCTCGCGCCGTCGTTCGTGATCTACGTGACCGCCATGGTGGGCGAGACGAACCGCGCCCCCTTCGACCTCCCCGAGGCGGAGAGCGAGTTGGTGGGCGGGTTCCATACCGAGTACTCGTCGCTCAAGTTCGCCATGTTCTTCCTGGCCGAGTACATCAACATGGTCACCGTCTCGAGCATCGCCACCACACTGTTCCTGGGGGGCTGGATGGCGCCGTGGCCGTTGTCGCTGATCCCAGGCGCCAACAGCGGGTGGATCCCGATGCTGTGGTGGCTCATCAAGACAATGATGTTCATCTACATGTTCATCTGGCTGCGCGGCACCCTTCCGCGCCTGCGCTACGACCAATTCATGGCCTTCGGCTGGCGAGTTCTCATCCCCGCATCCCTGCTCTGGATCGTCCTGGTGTCGGGCCTGCGGGCCATCCGCGGCGAGTACGGCGACACCTCCACCGCCGCGCTGACTGTCGGCTCGATCGCCCTGGCGGTACTGCTGGGGCTCGCGTTCCTCATCACGTCCAAGCGCAACCGGGTCAAAGAACCCGAGGTGCCGCATCCGACCGGACCCATCGATACGCAGGGGGAGACCTTCCCCGTGCCGCCGCTGCCCGGTCAGACGTTCGACTACACCCCGCGCAGTCGACAGGCGGTGCCCGCGGCAGCCACGTCGACCACCTCCGAGACGACCGATGAGGAGAGCACCGATGCCTGAGCTGCCTCCTGCCCTTTCCGGTTTCTGGGTGACGTTCCGCACCCAGTTCCAGAAGGTCAACACCGAGCAGTACCCCGAACAGAAGGACAAGTTCCCGCCGAAGCCCCGCTTCCACGGCCGCCACCAGCTCAACCGGTGGGCCGACGGCCTGGAGAAGTGCGTCGGGTGCGAACTGTGCGCCTGGGCGTGCCCCGCCGACGCGATCTACGTGCAGGGGGCGGACAACACCGAGCAGCAGCGCTTCTCCCCCGGTGAGCGGTACGGCCGCGTCTACCAGATCAACTACCTGCGCTGCATCTTCTGCGGACTCTGCATCGAGGCGTGCCCGACCCGCGCCCTGACGATGACCCACGAGTACGAACTCGCCGACAACGAGCGCGAGAAACTCATCTACGAGAAGCAGGACCTGCTCGCCCCCCTCGGGCCCGACATGGTGCCTCCGCCCCACGCGATGGTCGAGGGCATGGACGCCAAGGACTACTACGACGGTGAGGTCACCGGCCCCACGGACGAGCAGCGTGAGGAAGCCCGTCAGCTGCAGCGCAATCCCGGAGCCGCCCTGTGACATCCTCCGTCGCGATCGCCGCTGCCACCGAGGCCAGTACCGGCGAACAGGCCACCTTCTGGATCTGCGCCACCCTGGCCGTCATCGGGGCGCTGGGCCTGGTGTTGTCCCGCAAGACGGTGCACAGTGCGCTCTTCACGGCGCTGACGATGCTTAACCTCGCCGTGCTGTACGTCGCGAACGAGGCACCGTTCCTCGGGCTCGTGCAGGTGATCGTCTATACGGGCGCAGTCATGATGCTGTTCCTCTTCGTCCTGATGTTGGTCGGCGTCGATGCCTCCGACTCGTTCATCGAGACGCTGAAGGGGCAGCGGATCGCCTCGCTCCTGCTGGTGCTCGGTTTCGCCATCCTCGTCATCCTCGCCGTCGGCACCGCGCTCTCCGGGACACAGGCGGTGGGGCTCGCCGAGGCCAACGAGGAGTTCGGCGGAAACGTCCAGGGCCTCGCCCACCTGATGTTCACGACCTACCTGTTGCCCCTCGAGGTCGTCGCCGCACTCCTCATCACGGCGGCATTGGGTGCCCTCGTGCTCGCGCACCGCGACCGTTGGGCGCCCAAGATGGACCAGGAGGCGCTGTCGAAGTTGCGCATGGAGCGTTACGCGGAGACCGGCGCCCACCCCGGCCCCCTGCCCAACCCCGGCGTCCTGGCGACGAGCAACGCGGTGGGCACCCCGGCGCTGCTGCCGGACGGTTCCCCCTCGGAATTGTCGGTCCCCGCCCCGCTGCGCGGTGAGAGTCGCGCCCACCTGGCCGTGACGGATGCAGAGATCGACGCGGACGTCACCGAGGTCCGCGAGATCTACGATGGCGAGGAGACGATGCGGTCGCCCGCG
>CAIWTL010000070.1 GCA_903915555.1 uncultured Micrococcales bacterium
AGTCGTTGTGAATCAACAACTTCTGCCCCTCACCGGTGAGCGCACCGTGCACGGTGTCGCGCGCGAGAACTACTGGTTCCGGCGTCACGAGGTCGTGTACCGGTGGATCACCGGCCAGGGCTTCGTCCAGGGGACCGTCATCGAGGCCGGGTGCGGGGAGGGATACGGCGCCGACATCCTCCGGGCAGCAGGAGCCCAGGTACTGGCCATCGACTACGACGGTGCCGTCGTCGACCACGTCCGTCGCACCTACCCACGCGTCCAGACCATGCAGGCCAACCTCATCGATCTCCCTCTCCGGTCCGGGACGGCCGACGCCGTGGTGTCGCTGCAGGTCATCGAGCACCTGTGGGATCTGCCGGCCCTGTGGAACGAGGTGCGTCGGGTCCTACGGCCCGGGGGTCGGGTAGTGGTCTCGACCCCGAACAGACTCACGTTCTCGCCCGGTGTCGCCCGGGGGGAGAAGCCCACCAACCCGTTCCATGTCGAGGAGTTCGACGCGGATCAACTCGTGGCGATGTTCACCGACGCGGGCTTCTCGGACGTCATGGTGTTCGGGGTGCGCCACGGCGACCGCCTCGCGGACACCGACATCGTCGGACGGCAGGTGCGGGCCATCCTCGCCGATGAATGGCCCGCCGACCTCGCCGCACTCGTCGAGTCGGTGACGGTCGAGGACTTCGTGGTCGAGGCCGTCGACAATGAGGGCGATCTCGACCTCGTGGTGGTGGCCCGCCGATGACCACCACTCCGGTGGGGACCTTCTGCCTCGTCCTGCACACCCACCTGCCCTGGCTGGCCCACCACGGTTCGTGGCCGGTGGGAGAGGAGTGGTTGCATCAGGCGTGGGCCCACTCGTATCAGCGGGTACTGGGTGTGTTGGACGATCTCGCCTCCCAGGGGCGCACCGATCTGCTCACGCTCGGCGTGACCCCCGTGGTCGCGGCGCAGTTGGACGATCCGTACTGCCTGTCGATCCAGGAGACGTGGCTTCACGACTGGCACTGGCGGGCCGTGGGAATGACGGCGGAGCGCCATGATGCGGACCTGGCCCGGTGGGAGGCCGTCCAGGCGCGACGGGCCATCGAGGACTTCGCCCGATGGTCCCGCGGCGCCTCCCCCGTCCTGCGTCCGCTCGTGGACAACGGCGTGATCGAGATCCTCGGCGGTCCGTTGGCGCACCCGTTCCAACCACTCCTGGACCCCCAACTGGTGGACTTCGAGCTCGCCGCCGGCCTCCTGGACGCCCGCCTGCGACTCGGCAGCACTCCCGCGGGAATCTGGGCACCCGAGTGCGCCTACCGCCCCGGACTGGAGGAGCACTACGCCCGCCACTCGGTCCGCCATCTGATGCTGGATGGCCCCACCGTGCAACACGTCGGGGCCTCCATCCACGAGGCCCACCCACTCGGTGACTCGGGGGTACTGGCTTTCGCACGGGACCTGGACGTGACGTATCGCGTATGGTCCCCGCGCCGCGGCTACCCGGGCGGCAAGTGGTACCGCGACTTCCACAGCTACGACCACGCCTGGGGCTTCCGCCACAATCGCGTGACCAGCCCCACAACGCCCGCCCACGAGAAGGCCCCCTACGATCCGGCACGCGCGGCCGAGGCGGTCCACCGGGACGCCGTGGACTTCGTCCAGACCGTTCGGCAGAGGCTGATCACGATCCGCGAGGAGCGGGGCGGACGCCCCGGGCTCACGGTCGCCGCCTACGACACCGAACTCTTCGGACACTGGTGGTACGAAGGCCCCGACTGGCTGGCGGAGGTCCTGCGCCTCCTGCCCGAGGCAGGAGTTCAGGTGACCACGCTGTCGGGTGCGGTCGACCAGGGCCTGGTCGGCCGCGCGATCGAGCCCGGGTCGGGGTCGTGGGGGGCAGGGAAGGACTGGCACATCTGGAACGGCGAGACCGTCCACAGCATCGTCGCCGACAACGCACGAGCCCAGTCACGGGTGCTGGAACTGCTCAAGTCGACCGACCCCGCCGAGGGGCGCAGCAGTACCGCCGACCAGTTGGTGCGCCAGTTGGTCCTCGCCCTGCAGTCGGATTGGGCGTTCATGGTCAGCCATGACTCCGCCGCGCACTACGCGCGCTCACGCCACGAGGCGCACCACTGGTCCCTCGCGGAACTGGTGGACCGCATCGAGGAGTTCGGCTGGCAGGATCCTCGAACGCTCGAGTTGGTGGACCGGCAACTGGTGGGCGACGGACCGTTCGGATACCTCGATGCCCGGTGGCTGGCAGACACGGCAGGCAGCCCCCTCGGCTATCGTCGCTGACGTGCGAATCCTGCACATCGCCTGGGAGTACCCCCCGTTGGTTTTCGGGGGGCTGGGCCGCCACGTCGGGGCGCTGGCCCGGGCTCAGGCACGGGCCGGGAACGACGTGGTCGTCATCACCCGGGCCGAAGGACCGGCTTCCCTCTCGACCACTGACGGGGTGCGGATCATCCGGGTACCTCGGGACGGCCCTGCCGAGGAGGTGAACACGGAGAATCTGCTGCCGTGGGTCGACTCTCTCGAGGACGCGATGTCGAACGCAGTCACGTCACTCGCGCAGTCCGACTGGCGCCCCGACGTCGTCCACGGCCACGACTGGATGGTCGCCCGAACGCTGTCGCAGGCGCAACGCGACTTCCGCATACCCGTCGTCGCCACAGTCCCCGCGACCGAGGCAGGGCGCCACCAGGGATGGGTGCCCAACGACCTCTCGAAGACCATCCACCGGACCGAGTGGTGGCTGGCGCACCAGGCCACCCGCGTCATCGCCTGTTCCTCACACATGCGGTGGGAGGTGTGCACGCTGTTCGAGATCCCGGAACGCGTTGTGTCGGTGATCCCCAACGGCATCGACCTCGCGGACTGGACCACAACGCCCGCCGAGCGGCACCGTGCCCGGCAGCAGTTCGCCTCCGACGGGCCGCTCGTGGTGTTCGCCGGACGGCTGGAGTGGGAGAAGGGGGTGCACACCCTGCTGGAGGCAACACCTGCAGTCGCGGCGCTGACCCCTGGGGTGAGAGTGGTGATCGCCGGTCGCGGCGGCAAGGCGGACGAGTTGGAGAGACTGGCCGACCGGCTCGAGCTGGGGTCCACCGCCACCTTCACGGGATGGCTGCCCGAGAACGATCTGCACGCTCTGGTCGCTGCCGCGGACATCGCCGTGGTCCCCAGCCTCTATGAGCCGTTCGGTCTGGTCGCGCTGGAGGCGGCGGCCCTGGGGACTCCGGTCGTGGTGGCCCGCACCGGCGGGTTGGCAGAGATCGCCGCGGGCGGCCGGGTGGCCGCGACGTTCACCGCAGGAGACCCGGTGGCCCTGGCCCAGACCCTGCGGGCTGCGATTGCCGATCCGGTGCGCACCCGACGGATGGTCGAGCAGGGGGCGCTCGAACTGGAGCGGACCTACAACTGGGATCACATCGCCGCGATGACCGTCAGGACCTACGAGTCGGCGGTCAGCTCCTGGGACGGATCGGTGGTGCCCCCGCGCACGGATGAGTCGCTCCGCGACGGCAACCTGCTCACCGCCGCGCCGCCCTCCTGACCAGCCGGAGCACCTGACGCGCTCAGCTTCGACGCCTCATCGGTCTTTCGGGCGATATCGGCGAGAGCGGCACGGGTAGCGGCCTTCTCGTCGTAGATCTCGACCCGGTCCTTGAGCAGTCGGGCGGGCACTCCCCCGAGGATGCTGTAGGGCGGGAACGAACCACGCACCACGGCATGGGCTGCGATGACCGACCCGTGGCCCACGCAGGCCCCGCGCAGCACCGTGGCCTTGGCCCCCATCCAGACGTCGGCCCCGATCCGGACCGGCGACTTGACGATGCCCTGGTCCTTGATCGGCACATGGATGTCGTCGGTGACATGGTCGAAGTCGCACATGTAGACCCAATCGGCCACGATCGTGCCCGGCCCGATCTCGATGTCGAGGTAGCAGTTGATGGTGTTGTCACGCCCGAAGACGCACTTGTCGCCGATGGTGAGCACGCCCTCATGGCACCGCAGCCGGTTCTCGTCCCCCACATGGACCCAACGGCCGAGGACGAGTTGTCCGTATCCCTTGCGAGCCCAGACCTCGACCCGGCGACCCAGGAACACGAAACCGGTGGTCACCACGTCCGGGTGTCGGAGTCTGAACCAGAAGAACCGCCAGTACCGCACCAGGTACCACCACGACCAGGCACGGTTGCGCACGACCCACCGCAGCGATGCGAGGGTCAGGAACCGGGCCTGGCGGGGATCGCGGGCCATCG
>CAIWTL010000071.1 GCA_903915555.1 uncultured Micrococcales bacterium
GCCCTGCCTCCGGTCGAAGATGACGTGTCCGATCTCGAGTGGCCCGATCCGAACTGGTGGCGGGACCATCTGGCGCGGTCTCCGGTCACGACGGACGAGGGGACACCGGCGCCCCTCGTCCTCGAGGGGGACCACGTCTATCTCCAGCGCTACTGGAGGGCGGAACAGCGCATCGCGGACAACATCTTGGCGCTCATCGATGTCGACAGCGATAAAGACACGGCATCGGACGACGTGCGGGTCGCCGATGGCGACGGTCCGGATGGGGACCGCGGGGACGCGGTAGGACTCGACACCGAGCAACGCGCCGCCGTAGGGGCGGCGCTCACGAGTCGGGTGCTCATCCTGACGGGCGGTCCCGGCACGGGGAAGACCCACACGATCGCGCGGATCCTGCGCGAACTGGCCGCCCTGCCGGGTGGCAACCGCTCGATCGCGCTGGCGGCTCCCACGGGTAAGGCGGCGGCCCGGATGAAACAGGCGATCGCCGAGAGCGAGGGCGCCGACAGCCGGATCAGACGCATGGATGCCTCGACGTTGCATCGCCTCCTCGGTTCCGTGCCCGGGGATCTGGCCACATTCCGGCGTACCCGGAAGGATCCGCTTCCCCACGATGTCGTCATCGTCGATGAGACATCGATGATGGACGTCGCGATCCTCGATGCGCTGCTGGAAGCGTTACGTCCCGACTGTCGGCTGATCCTCGTGGGTGACGCCGATCAGTTGGCCTCGGTCTCGGCGGGTAACGCCCTCGCCGACCTCGCCCGATCCCGGGTGGTCCCGACCGTCGAACTCACCACGAATCACCGCAACAAGGGCGGCGTCGCCGCCCTCGCGACGGCGATCCGCGACGGCGACATCGAGGCGGTGGACGGACTGCTGGCGGCCGATGGTGAGGGGGCGCCCGACCTCCATTGGTTCGACGACATCCGCCGACCCCCGGAGTTGGTCGGGGAGTGGATCACCCGATGGGGCTCCGAGTTGCGCGCTGCTGCAGGCGCAGGGGACGTCCCCGGCGCGTTGTCGGCTCTCGACGGTGTACGTGTCCTGTGCGCCCACCGCCGCGGCCCGTCAGGTGTCTCCACCTGGAGCAGGTACGTCGTCGACGACTTCCGCCCCGGGCCGGGCGCCTGGCCACTCGGGCAACCCATGATGGTCACGCGCAACCGCGTGGTGCCGGACCTCTTCAACGGTGATACAGGCGTTGTGATCGATGACGGGGGGATCCCGCGGGTGGCGTTCACCGACCGCATCCTCGTCGCCCCCGAACGACTGGGGTCCGAGGCCGTGGCGTCCTACGCCCTCACCATCCACAAGTCGCAGGGCAGCCAGTTCGACAGGGTCGTGGTGGTACTGCCCGACCCCGGGTCACGAATCCTCACCCGCGAACTGCTGTACACGGCTGTGACTCGCGCCCGCGATGAGGTCGCCGTCATCGGCTCCCGGGAGTCGTTGCACGCTGCCCTCGCCCGGCGGGTGACGCGTGCGTCGGGCCTGACTGATCGCCTGAACGGCGGGCTGCACCGATAATCTTCGGTCAGCGGCAATCAGCCGCTCGAGCAAGGGAGTCGCTGTGAGCGTTCCACCTCCACCCGACGAGACGTCCGGACAGTCCGGTCAGCCCGAGGCGTCGGTGCCACCGACCGACCTTCCCCCCGCTTCCGACCCTGCGGAGCAGGTCTCGCCGCCCGCCACGGCGCCGCAGGGGTATCCGACCGGCGATGCGGGGTACGCCCAGCCGGCCGCACCTCCTCCCGGGTATCCGCCGGCGGGAACGTATCCGCCCGCGGCCGGCTACCCACAGACCGCCGCCGGTTACGCCAAACCCGACAACTACCTGGTGTGGGCGATCCTCACGACGATCCTGTGTTGTCTGCCGCTCGGGATCGTGAGCCTGGTGTACTCGACACAGGTCGACAGC
>CAIWTL010000072.1 GCA_903915555.1 uncultured Micrococcales bacterium
GAACTGGCGGTGACGCAGCCCTCGGCGGCCGACCAGTCGTCGGTCGTCGAATCACTGACGGCTCACGACGGCGAGACCGACTCCTTGGTGGATCGGGTCGTACTGGCCGACGAGATGCAGGAGTTGGGGGAGCCGTCGCGAACGATCCTGCACCTGGCGTTCTTCGAGGACCTGACACATCAACAGGTGGCCGAGAAAATGGACCTGCCGCTGGGAACCGTCAAGAGCCACATCCGACGTTCCCTGCAACGACTGCGCGACCGACTGGAGGTGACCCATGCCGCAGCAGCACTGTGATCCCGACGTCCTCGCCATGGCGGCCGTCGACGGCACCGACCTCAGTGAGGCGGACCGGGCGCACCTCGCCACGTGTGCGCAGTGTGCCGACGATTTGGCCGGCTTCCGCTCGGTGGTCGCGGTCGGTCGCGACTCCGCCGACGTGGCCCTCGTGACCCCTCCCCCCTCGGTCTGGGAAGCGGTGCAGGCCGAGATCCGACCCGGCTCCGACGCCCGGGAGACTTCCCCGACCGCGGGCGGTGCGACCGTCACGTCTCTCGATTCACGCCGGGAACGGGGTCGACCCGCCGGGTGGACCCGATGGCTGCCTGTCGGAGTGGCAGCAGCGGCAGGTGCGGTGTTCGGTGGCCTCGTGATGAGCGCCACGGGAGGCAGTTCCCCGAGTCCGGCGCCGGCGGCGCCACAGGTCGTCGCGCAGGCGCAGTTGGCGGCGCTGTCCGACGGCGTCGACACGATCGGTTCCGGGCAGGCTCTCTTCGAGAAGGATGCCGACGGCAAGGACATCCTCGTGCTCGACACCGAGAACCTCGAGCAGGCGAGCGGCTACTACCAGGTGTGGCTCATCAATCCGGACACCTCCGGCCTGATCTCGTTGGGGACCGTCGGCTCGGGGGCCCAAGAGGTCACCTTCCCCGTGCCCGCCGGGATCGACCCGAAGGACTTCTCGGTCGTCGACATCTCCGATGAGCCGTTGGACGGCGACCCGAACCACTCCAAGGTGAGCGTCCTGCGTGGCAAACTCGAGGTCTGATCCCCGGACTGGGTCGCGTCTGGACGGTGCCCGTACGCTGGTCCAATGGCGGAATTCATCTACACCCTGTCCAAGGCGCGCAAGGCGCACGGCGACAAGGTCGTCCTCGACGACGTCACCCTCTCGTTCCTCCCCGGCGCGAAGATCGGTGTCGTCGGTCCCAACGGTGCGGGTAAGTCGAGCCTGCTGAAACTCATGGCCGGCAAGGACCAGCCCTCCAACGGCGAGGCGCGTCTGGCGCCCGGCTACACCGTGGGGATCCTCGAGCAGGAGCCGGAGTTGGATCCGGACAAGACGGTGCTGGAGAACATCGAAGAGGGTGTCGCGGCCACCAAGGCGCTCATCGACCGGTACAACGAGATCTCCGCCCAGATGGCCGACCCCGACGCCGACTTCGACGCACTCATGGCCGAGATGGGGACGCTGCAGGAGCAGATCGACCATAAGGACGCGTGGGACCTCGACAGCCAGTTGGAGCAGGCGATGGACGCGCTGCGCTGTCCCGCGCCAGATGCGGACGTCACAGTGCTGTCCGGCGGTGAGCGTCGTCGCGTCGCGCTGTGTCGCCTTCTGCTGGAGCAGCCGGACCTCCTGCTGCTCGACGAACCCACCAACCACCTCGACGCCGAGAGTGTGCAGTGGCTCGAACAGCACCTCGAGAAGTACCCGGGAACCGTGGTCGCCATCACCCACGACCGCTACTTCCTCGACAACGTCGCCCAGTGGATCCTCGAACTGGACCGCGGTCGCGCCTATCCGTACGAAGGCAACTACTCCACCTACCTGGAGAAGAAGTCCGCACGCCTGAAGGTCGAGGGTCAGAAGGACGCGAAGATGCAGAAGCGTCTCACCGACGAGCTCGAGTGGGTGCGCTCCAACGCGAAGGCTCGTCAGACCAAGTCGCGCGCGCGTCTGTCGCGCTACGAGGAGATGGCGACCGAGGCGGAGAAGACCCGCAAACTCGACTTCGAGGAGATCCAGATCCCGCCGGGGCCGCGGCTGGGCAACGTCGTCGTCGAATCCGACCACCTGACGAAGGCCTTCGACGACCGTGTCCTGATCGACGACCTGTCCTTCACACTGCCGCGCAACGGCATCGTCGGCGTGATCGGACCCAACGGCGTCGGCAAGACCACGCTGTTCCGGATGATCGTCGCCGCTGCTGCGGGCGGCTCCGACGACAAGGCCGAACTGCCGACCTCGGGTGACCTGAAGGTGGGCGACACCGTCGAACTGTCCTACGTCGACCAGAGTCGAGCGGGGCTCGACCCGTCGAAAACGGTGTGGGAGGTCGTCTCCGACGGCCTGGACTGGATCAAGGTCGGGAACGTGGAGATGCCGTCGCGGGCCTATGTCGGTGCCTTCGGCTTCAAGGGCCCCGACCAGCAGAAGCCCGCGAAGGTGCTGTCCGGCGGCGAGCGCAACCGGCTGAACCTGGCGCTGACCCTCAAACAGGGTGGGAACGTCCTGCTGCTGGACGAGCCGACCAACGACCTGGACGTCGAGACCCTGTCGAGTCTCGAGAACGCGCTGCTGGAGTTCCCCGGCTGTGCGGTGATCACGTCCCACGACCGGTGGTTCCTCGATCGCGTGGCGACGCACATCCTGGCCTACGAGGGCGACTCGCAGTGGTTCTGGTTCGAGGGCAACTTCGACTCCTACGAGAAGAACAAGGTCGAGCGTCTCGGGCCGGAGGCGGCGCGTCCCCATCGCGCGACCTATCGCAAGCTCACCCGCGACTGAGTCCGGAGCGGCCCCTAACGGCAAAGGGCTGGTTGCGAGGCGGAGGCAACGTCAGAGGCGTGTTGGGGATTTCCCGTGGTCGTGGGGCTGCGCCTACCATGGGTGTCCGCGGCGGCCACGGGGTCGCCTTCGTGGAAGGTCATGGTTCACATGGTGGGCACGGGCACTTCCCGGGCGTTGGCCCGGACCACAGTCACCACACCCGGCAGCAGGCCGGCCGCGCCGCTCACGGCGGCCGACCAAGTCGCGATCGACCGGTACGGCCGCGCGGGGTTGGTCAAGCGGCTCAAGGTGCGGGTCACCGTCGCGTGGAGTGCCGTGGCGTCCACCGTCGTGGTCGGTTTCCCTCTGATGATGAGCGAGGACCTCGCTGTCAGCGACACCGGCGTCATCGTCACCCTCATGTCGTTGCCGGCCATGCTCGTGGGCGCGCACGCGCAGAGCCGGCTGACGAGGGTGCGCGCGGACGGGCGGCCCCAGCCCGCAGCCACGGGCCCGACTGCCGCGGCGGCGGCGTCCGGTGAGCCGAGTGAACTGACCCAGTTGAGAGAGCGCCTCATGGACCTCGCGGCCGCGGTCGAGCCCGCCTACCCGGACCTGGCCGAGGC
>CAIWTL010000073.1 GCA_903915555.1 uncultured Micrococcales bacterium
AGAAAGCCACACCCGCCAAGAAAGCCACACCCGCCAAGACTGTGCGCAGGATCGGGGCGCTGCCGGTCCGGGATGGCGAAGACCCGTGGACGAAGGAAGAGATCGCGGCGGTGCGTGCCGAACTGGCCGACGATCTGGCGGAGATGAACCGGGAACTCGCCGGCATGGAGGCGGACATCGCCGACCTCATGTCCGAGGTCGTCGACGGTGCCGGGGACGATCAGGCCGACGCGGGAACCAAGACCTTCGAACGCGAGCACGAGATGGCGCTCGCCGCGGGGGTGCGGGATGTCCGCGATCAGGTGGCCCGGGCCCTCGACCGGCTGGATTCGGGGGACTTCGGCATCTGCGAATCCTGCGGCCTCCCGATCGGGAAACTGCGGCTGCGGGCATTTCCCCGGGCGACCCTGTGCCTCGAGTGCAAGCAACGCCAGGAGCGCCGCTGACGGGGCGCCTGCGCTCGTTCACCTGCGTCGCGCGTCCGGCACCTGTCACACCTGCGGTTAGGCTGGAGGCGTGCCTGATGCAGACTCCACCCGCCGGCCTCCGGCCGTCGGGCATGCGTGGGTGACCGGCTGGCGCAGTCGGGCCGTCGTCCTGGCGATCGGGACGGGTGTCGTGATCGTGGACCAGGCCACGAAGTGGTGGGCGGAACAGTCCCTCGCCGGTCGTCCGCCCGTGCAGGTGGTGGGGGAACTCCTGCAGTTCACCTTCGTGCGGAATCCGGGTGGGGCCTTCTCGATCGGCACCGATCGGACGTGGCTGTTCAGCATCATCGCCATCGCGGTCGCCGTGGCCATCGTGTGGTACGCCGGCCGAGTCACGTCGGGGTGGTGGCGGACAGCGCTGGGCGTGCTGCTGGGCGGTGCTGTCGGGAACTTGATCGACCGCTTCATCCAGCCGCCGGGCCCCGGGATGGGACATGTCGTGGACTTCCTGCAGTTGCCGAACTGGCCGGTCTTCAACGTGGCCGACATGGCGGTGGTCGGGGGGGCGGGGGCGATCATCGTGCTCTCGGTCCTGGGGGTGGAGCCCGCCGCGTCCGCGGCGGGGTCGTCCGATCCGGAGAGTCTTCAGGCGGAACCCGCCTCGTGAGTGGGCAGCGCAGCCTTCCGGTGCCCGAGGGTCTCGAGGGGGAGCGGGTCGATGCCGGGCTCGCCCGGCTGCTCGGGGTGTCGCGCAGTCGGGCTGCGGACATGGTGGTGCAGGGCCGGGTGAGCATCGACGGTCGTCCGGTCGCGAAATCCGACCGGTTGGAGCCGGGTGCGTGGCTCGAGGTGGAGTTGGACACCCCTGACCAGCCTGCGCCCATGCCGGAGGTCGTCCCCGGACTCACCGTGATCCTCGAGGACGACGACCTGCTGGTCGTCGACAAGCCCGCGGGGGTGGCGGCGCACCCCAGCCCAGGGTGGAGCGGGCCCACCGTCACGTCGGGGCTGCAGGCCGCCGGCCACACCCTGTCGACGTCCGGCGCCGCCGAACGGCAGGGCATCGTCCATCGACTGGACGTCGGAACCAGCGGACTCATGGTCGTCGCGAAGAGCGACCTCGCCTACTCGGAACTCAAGAGGCAGTTCCGGGACCGGGAGGTCGCGAAGACGTACCACGCGCTCGTCCAGGGTCATCCGGACCCGCTGCGGGGGACGATCGACGCACCGATCGCCCGGCTGCGGGGCGCGGACCACCGGTTCGGTGTCGTCGCCGGCGGCCGCCCCAGCATCACGCACTACGAGACCCTCGAAGCCTTCCCGTACGCCACGCTGTTGACCGTGGGTCTCGAGACCGGGCGCACGCACCAGATCCGGGTCCACATGTCGGCGATGCGACACCCGTGTGCCGGCGATCTCACGTACGGTGCCGACCCCCGCCTCGCGGAACGGCTCGGCCTGGGACGGCAGTGGTTGCATGCCGTCGAACTGTCCTTCCGGCACCCCCGTACCGACGCCGAGGTCACCGTGGCGAGCGACTACCCCGCGGACCTGGCGGAGGCGGTGGAGCGACTCGCCGGGTAGGGCCATGCGTTGGCCCGGCAGCCGAGCAGTCCCTTCGACTGCTGCATCATCAGAGGTGCGGATGCACCCACGGCCGGACATGCCTCGTGGCCGAGCCCCAGTCCGTGGCCGAACTCATGGTTGACGAGGTACAGCCGGTACTGGGCCAACGACCTGAATCCCGGGCTCCCGTGGCGCCACCGCCAGGCGTTGAGCGCCGCGAATCTGCCGTTCCAGCACGACAACCTGCCCCCCGTGACATACCCCGCCTGGGCGCACAGGCGATCCACCGTGGCGGGGCGGGCCAGCAGCACGCGTACCTGTGCATGCGCCGGTTCGCCCACCTGCCGCAGCCGGTGGGAGGCCGCCCAGCCCCGGTTGTTCGCGCCGAGCGCCAGGCCGGTGCTCGTCTGCAGGCCCGGCAGATGGCGTGTCAGCGAAGGTTCCACCTCGACCGTGTAACGGGTCACCGGGCCGGACCCGACGGCACGCCGGTGGCTGCGGACCACCAGGAATCCGTCGGGAGTGCGGCGTACCGCGGGCCCCGGTCGGCGGTACTCCCGTTCGCCCGTCACCGCCGACAGTGCCGCCGCAGAGGTCGTCGGTCGGGACTGGCAGCCCGACAGGGTCAGGACGGTCACGAGAGCGAGCACTGTCCCGGTCAGCCCGGTCAGCCCCGTCAGCCGCGTCAGTCCCGTCGGCGACCTCACGGTCCGCACCGACGGCGTTCCGGCAGCGGGGATCCGGGCGACGGTGAGCGCCTGCCACCGGGGCCCCGCCGGTACTGCATGTCCACGATGTCCACGCCGGGGAACCTACCGCAGGCCGGGGCCGGCGACTCGCGCCCGTCATCACCGGGTCGCCTCGCTGCGCCGGGTTAGAGTCTCGGGTGGCCGCGCGGACCGCGGTCGCTCAGGCATCCGGTGACCGGACAGGGGATGGGGAGGTGGCGTGACGGAACCCGCCGACGATTCCTTCGTCCACCTCCATGTCCACACCGAGTACTCGATGCTCGACGGTGCCGCCCGCCTGGATGACCTGTTCGCCGAGGTGTCCCGGCTCGGTCAGCACTCGATCGCGATGTCGGATCACGGCAACCTCTACGGGGCGTTCGAGTTCTACACCAAGGCGCGTGCCGCAGGGGTGAAGCCCATCATCGGGATCGAGGGCTACTACGCCCCGCACGGTCGCTTCGAGCGCGGCCCGATGGACTTCGGCGGAGGCTATGACGAGGGTGCCGGCGAGATCAGTGACGGCCGCGGGAAGTTCGCCTACACGCACATGACGCTGTGGGCCGAGAACAACACCGGACTGCACAACCTCTTCCGGCTGTCGAGCCTGGCGAGCATCGAGGGCTACTACCGTGCCCCGCGGTTCGACCGGGAACTCCTCGAGACCTACGGCAAGGGTCTGATCGGGACGACGGGGTGCCCGTCCGGCGAGGTCAACCGCTGGCTGCAGGCAGGCAAGTACGACCAGGCCCTGCAGGCGGCGGCGGACTTCCAGGACATCCTCGGGAAGGACAACTACTTCTGCGAGGTCATGGACCATGGCATCGACATCGAGCGTCGGTTCCGTGACGATCTTCTGAGCATCGCCCGGAAACTCGACCTCCCGTTCCTCGCCACGAACGACACCCACTACGTGCACGCGGACGACTGGAAGATGCACGACGCCTTCCTCTGCGTCGGCACCAAGAGCCTCCTCTCGGACCAGAAGCGGTTCCGGTTCGACAGCCACGACTTCTACATCAAGACCGCCGGCCAGATGCGCAGCCTGTGGGCCGATCTGCCGGGGGCCTGCGACAACACGCTGCTGGTGGCCGAACGCTGCAACGTGTCGTTCGACGAGGGCGCGAACCTCATGCCCCGGTTCGAGGTGCCGCCCGGCGAGACCGAGGAGTCGTGGCTGGTCAAGGAGGTCGAGCGGGGACTGGCCGCCCGCTTCGCCCCCGAGCCCGTCCCGGACGCCCATCGCCGACAGGCGGAGTACGAGCTGCAGGTCATCGCGCAGATGGGCTATCCGGGGTACTTCCTGGTCGTCGCAGACCTCATCCGGCACGCCCACGAGCGGGGGATCCGGGTGGGGCCCGGCCGCGGGTCCGCGGCGGGCGCCCTGATCGCCTGGGCACTGGGGATCACCGAGTTGGACCCCTTGGCCCACGG
>CAIWTL010000074.1 GCA_903915555.1 uncultured Micrococcales bacterium
CCGGGTCGACGACGTCGTCCGGGATGCCGCCTTCGAATCGGCCACCTTCGTCATCCCGCCGTTCTACTTCGAGAACCTCGCCTCAGTCATGGCCCCACAACCACTGCCGAACGGCGGCACCGGATGGGCGCTGCCCATCCCGGGTGATGCGCGGGTCGTGCACGCTGCGTCCATCGAGGATCTCGGTGGTGTCGTCGCGGGGGCCTTCGCCGATCCGGTAACCGTGGGCGACGGAGCCTACCTGTCGTCGAGCGCGGGTCTGATGAGCTTCCAGGACTTCGCCGACATCCTCGGCACCCAGGGCCGGGAAGTCGACATCGTCGAGGTGCCGGAGGAGGTCTATGCGACGTTCTACCCGGGGGCGGACGAGATGGCGCAGATGATGAGGTACTGGGCTGCGCACACCTACCTGGGGCCCGACGGCGACCAGCAGATCGCTGCGGCGCGCAGGGTGAGCACCACTCCATCCACGGACTTCGCGTCATGGGCGTCCTCGCACTTGCCCATTCCGTCCGGGGACTGAGGTCGGCGTGGCATTCACCGAACAGGAAATCGCTTACATCCGCAGTCAGCCACTCGCCCGGGTGGCCACCGTCTCCGCCGACGGTCAACCCGACGTCGTACCGGTTGTGTTCGAGTTCGAGGACCCCTACTTCTTCATCGGCGGCTACGCGCCGGAGCGGACGAGGCGGACCCGCAATATCGACCAGGGAAACGACAAGGTCGCCCTCGTCATCGACGACCTGGCTTCCGTCCGCCCATGGTCTCCGCGGTACCTGCGCGTCTACGGCACCGCCGAACTCATCCATCCCGAAGGCGATGAGGCCGCTGCGCGGATCATGCGGATCACCCCACGGATGTCCTGGAGTCTGAATCTGGATGGCGCCTGGCACCCGGGAGGTGCAGCCGCTCCTACTCCCCGGAAGACCGAGCACGCGCCGCTCTGAGATGATCGGCGCACTATGGCACTCACCATCGGCATCGTCGGTCTGCCCAACGTCGGCAAGTCCACCCTGTTCAACGCGCTTACCAAGAACCCCGATGCGGCGCTCGCCGCGAACTACCCGTTCGCGACCATCGAGCCCAACACCGGTGTGGTGGCGGTGCCCGACGAGCGACTGCCACGACTGGCGGACATGTTCGGTTCCGAGCGGATCCTGCCCGCCACCGTCACATTCGTGGACATCGCGGGAATCGTGCGCGGCGCGAGCGAGGGGCAGGGGTTGGGGAACAAGTTCCTCTCGCATGTGCGCGAGGCCGATGCGATCTGCCAGGTGCTGCGTGCTTTCAATGACCCGGACGTGGTGCATGTGGAGGGGCGCGTCTCGCCGGCGGAGGATATGGAGACCATCAACACCGAACTGATCCTCGCCGACCTCCAGACCGTCGAGAAGGCTCTGCCGCGACTGGTCAAGGAGGCTCGCAATGACAAGTCCCGCGCGCCCGTGCTCGCGGCGGCGGAGAAGGCGCGGGAGGTGCTGGACTCCGGCACCACCATCTTCGCGTCGGGGATGGACGTCGAACCACTTCGTGAACTGTTCCTCTTGACGGCCAAGCCGTTCATCTATGTGATCAACGCCGATGAGGCGGAATTGACCGACGAGGATTTTCGGTCGCAGATGCGTGACCTGGTTGCGCCGGCCGAGGCGGTTTTCCTCGACGCCAAGGTCGAGTCCGAGTTGGTGGAACTGCCGGAGGCGGACGCCCTCGAGTTGCTGGAGTCGGTCGGGCAGACCGAGTCGGGGATCCACGCACTGGCTCGGGTGGGCTTCTCGACGCTGGGCCTGCAGACGTATCTGACGGCGGGTCCCAAGGAGGCGCGGGCGTGGACGATACCGGTGGGGGCCACCGCCCCCGAGGCAGCCGGGGTCATCCACACCGATTTCCAGAAGGGGTTCATCAAGGCCGAGGTGATCGGGTTCGACGAACTGATGGCGGCGGGTGGGATGACGGGCGCCCGCAGCGCCGGCAAGGTCCGCATGGAGGGCAAGGACTACGTCATGTCCGACGGCGACGTGGTCGAGTTCCGGTTCAACGTGTGACCGGGGTGATTCCTACGTGCAACTGCGCGTGAAGCTGGCCCGGTTGCGGCTCGTCGTCACCGTCTGACGGCGGGACGAGCCTGACTGTCGGCCGTCACCCCCAGCAGATCGGCGGTCGGCGCTGCTTGCCGGGCCACGAGTCGGGCATCGGGCTAGTTTTCTACCGTGGAGTCCCGTGACGTCGACGTCCTCATCGTGGGGAGCGGTCCCACCGGGCTCGTTGCGGCTCTGTGGCTGCGTCGACTCGGTATCGAGGTGATGTGCATCGATAAGTTGTCCGCGCCGTCAACTCGGCCCAAAGGAAACTGTGTGCAGACGCGCACGATCGAACTCATGTCGGTCCTGGGCATCGCGGAGCCGCTGATCGACCGAGGGCAGATCGCGACCCATTCCACCTCCTATTTCGACGGTGAGGAGATCTTCAGCCGCACGTTCCTGGACCTCTTGACCGATTCGGCCTTCGGGGCCGTGCTGTGGACGACACAGGCAGACGTCGAACATGTGTTGACCGAGGCACTCAATGCCGCCGGCGGAACCGTTCGCCGGGCAACAGAGATCGTGTCACTCGACGTTCGACCGGACGATGTGATCTGCACCGTCCGCTGCGCAGCGCTCGAGGAGCAGGTTCGGGCACGTTGGGTTATCGGGGCCGACGGATCCCACAGCACGGTGCGGGATCTGCTGGGCGTATCGCGCTCCGGCCGCGACTTCCCGCAACGCTGGATCATGGCGACGGTCCGACTCGTGCCCCCCATGCCGCCGGACGAGGAGTCGACGTTCTACGCGCATGGGAAGCCGGTGCTCTACATCGATCCCGGCCCGGACGGATGGGTCCGATTGGTCACGATGAGCCTCGACCCGAACTTCGATCCGGCGACGGCGACCCAGGAGATGTTCGACAACCTCCTCGCCGGAGTCCAGTCGCCGTACCGCATCGATCAGTGCGCTCATGTGGGAACCTACTTCGTGCACGAACATCTGGCGGACTCGTTCAGAGTCGGCAACGTCTTCCTCGCCGGCGACGCGGCCCATGAGGTCACCCCGCTCGCCGGCCAGGGGATGAACACGGGAATCCAGGACGGCATCAACCTGGCCTGGAAGATGGCCCTGGTCGCGGCCGGTCACGCGGGGGAGGGGCTGCTGGATACGTATGAGTCGGAGCGTGTCCTTGCCGCCCGGCAGGCCGACAGGTTGTCGGAGTCGTTGACCGACTGGGCGGTCTCCGTCATGAGCGACGCCATGTCCGAGACTGACCCCGCCGAGGTTGTCCGGAAGCTGCGGACCGATCTCGCAGGGCTGAACTACGAGCAGGAGGCGCAGGTGTTACTGCGCTATCCGCCGAGCCCCATCGCTCGCGACTGGCTGACCCCGGCACCCGTTGCCGCTCAGTTGTACGCCGGTGACCGGGTTCCGACGAAGTTGGCGATCGAACTCGCAGATGGTCACGCGGGAAACCTGGCGGATCTGCTGTCGGAGCGTCACTTCACCACACTTGTCGTCGATCCGACAGGTACGGGGTCCGACACGGTGGCCGTGGTCCGGGACGCGCTCGGTGGTGCGTTCGGCGGAAGCAGCGTCGTGCACCACCTCGTCGCGACCGAGGCGGGCGCTCGATCGAGCGTTGACGGTGTTTCGACGATCCGGGCAGATCGGACTGCGCGTGAGCTGCTCTGCGGTGATGTCCCGGCAGTCGTCGTGATCCGTCCCGATGGCTACATCGCTTCGCGCATCCCGCTCACCGAACTCGCCGATCTGCTCCCGCAGTTCCTCCGGGGGATCTCTCCGGGTTCGGCCTGAACCCCGACCGCGGACCCCAGGGCTCCCCGGTGCCAACCCTGGCCACGGGGAGAGAGTCCGGGTCGCATCGCCCCTCGTCCCTCACTAATGTCGGGGAGGACCCAGGAGGACTCATGGCCGCGAAACCCGATCCCGCCGTCGCAGGCAACGTCAAGTGGAAGAACACGCCGGACGAACACGACTATCCGGCTGCGGCGAGCTACCTGAGTCTGATCGCCGATGCCGACACAGTGAAGGACATCGTGGCGCGGCTCGAGAAGGCGCCCATCAAGACCCACAAGGCGAAGGACATCCTGCGTGCCTCACAGCTGGAGTTGCTGCCGCTCGACGATCAGCATGTGATGGAGGACCTGCGCAAGGTGACCGAGGGGATCGAGCTCTCGCCCGTCCTCATCGTGCGGGGCAAGATCCACAAGGGACTCCCGACGCAGATCGCCGACGGCTATCACCGCGTCTGCGCCAGCTACCACCTCGCGGAGAACACCGACATTCCGAGTCGCATCATCGACCTCTGACCGGCCACTGCATGGCAGTCTGACCGGGTGAGTCCCTATGTCGCGGCGGCCATGGTCGTCATCTGTATCGCTGCGGGATGGGTGGCGGGGATCGTGGCCGACCGGCGCCTCCTGGGCGGTCGGGGCGCGACCGGAGGGCGCCGAGACCGGACCGGCCTGACCGATGCCGTGGCCTTCATCGGGGGAGCCTTCGGCATCATCCTCGGTCTCCTCCTCGTCTTCGCGGTCCAGCACTTCGCCGACACGAGGGAACTCGCGCGCCAGGAGGCCTCGTCGTCCGTGGCCCTGTTCAATGCCGTCAGTCCCTTCCCCGAGGAGGACCGCCGAGAGATCCGGCGGTCCACGATCTGCTACATGCGGGCGGTTGCGGACGACGACTGGGAGGCGTCCCGAAATGCGGATCTGACGGGATCGGAGAACACTGCCGCGTGGTCCGGCAGGATCCAGCGGAGGGTCGACAGCGTCCCCCTCGATACCGAGGTCAGGAAATCGACCCACTACTTCCTGGTCGAGAACTCGTTGCAGCTGGATGCGGAACGGACCATCCGGCTGCAACTGGCGCTTCCCGAGATCCCGGTCGCCATCTGGTTGGTGATCTTCATCTGCGCCTTCGCATTCATCACGCTGATGACCATCCACCTCGGCCCC
>CAIWTL010000075.1 GCA_903915555.1 uncultured Micrococcales bacterium
AGCAACGTCAACTGCCGTTCGGAGGCGGCGCCGACGGCGTGGACCACGGCGACCACCCAGAGAACGTAGGTGAGGTCGTGGATCCACCGCCACAGGCGGGCGTTCATCCGCCCGCGCAGCCAACTGGTGACCATCACGGCGAGGAAGAGGTCGAAGGCGATCGCGCCCAAGCCGACCCAGAGGGGTTCGTACGTGCCGATGAAGGGGATGAACGCATCCGCGAGGGGCACGTCCACATAGGTGTCGAGAACCGTGGTGAGCACGTGGATGACGAGGAACACCAGGGCCAGGAGTGCCACGTTGCGGTGCAGGCTGACCGCGGTGACCTCGGGGAAGCGGCGGCTGTGCCACTGGGCCGAGACGACAGCGCCGAGGAAGGTGGACAGGCTCAGCAGCGCCAGGGCCGTCAGGCCGCTGGAGCGCTCCACGATCCAGGTCAGGCTCAGGCCGTCGAAGACGAGGGTGATCATCGGGGTCATCGCGGCCAGCCCGCGGTGAGGGACACCTGTCCCGCGTCGTCCACCAGTCGGCTCGGGAGCCGGCGCCGCTCCAGCCATGCGCGCGCCCCCTGCGCCCTGACCAGGGTCGCGGTGGAGGCGGCGTTGGCTTCGGTGCAACTCGCTGCGGCGACGGAGGCGGTGCGGTAGCGCCCACGGGCGTGAGTGCCGCTCAGCGGGTCGATCACGTGGTCACGACCACGGGTGCCGTGACGGCTGGACGTCGCCACCCCGCCCGATTCGATGCAGATGGCCGAACCCTGTGCGTCCTGACCCTCCGGGTCGGCCTTGCGGTGGTCCTCGACCACCTGGATGTGCCAGCCGTCCCCGGGGGGTGGTCCCGCCGTGGCGATGTCACCCAGCAGGTTCACCAGTACGGGATACCCGGTTCGCTGGTGGGCGCGGCGTACTGCGACGTCGGCGCACCAGGCCTTCGCCGTCGCTCCCAGGTCGAGTTCCCCACCCTCGGGCAGGCGGATCGCGTGGGTCCTCTCGTCCAGTGCGATCGCCCGCCATCCGCCGTCCCCGGGGGTCTGCGCCATCGGGTCGGTGAGTCCGTCGGTGGCCCGCGCCGCCCACAGCGCCGCCCGGGTCGCATGCCAGAGCGTCGGCCCCACGTCGGTCCAGTGGCCCGCGTACTGGTTGAGGGAGGTGATCTGCGAGTCGGGACGGTACGTGCTGCAGGCGGCATCGACCTCGTCGATCACACCTGTCACGATCTCCACTGCGGCGGCGAGGTCGGCGGTGGTCCAGATCTCGGCGACGCCGCCCCACAGGTCCAGAGTGTGGCCGTGCACGGTCACGAGCCACCGCTCTTGGTCTTGGTCTGGGAGCCTGAACTGCTCTTGGGGTTCGACGCCGGGGGGGAGACGCCGGGAGCGGGGGTCGTCGCTCCGGTGGACTGGCTGTCGGAGGAGCCACCGGACTGCGTCGTCATCTTCCGGTCGGCCCACGCGATGCCTGCGGTGAACGCACCCGCCAGTCCGACGGCTGCGACGGTGATGGCGGTGGTGAGGCCCTTGATGCGGCGCAGCTCCGAATCACGACGGTCGGGTTCCCAGGCGGGTTGAGTCACGTCAGCAGTAAAGCGGTCCCAGTGGGGTGGTGGCTCGTTGTCAGCCACGTGTGGCGGATGTCCGGTGATTCTTTACGCGGCCTTCACCCGGGATCCGCGATGGTCAGCCGCGCCTGCCGATGATCAGATCGGCCACGAGGCCGGTCCAGCCGGTCTGGTGGTCGGCTCCCAAGCCAGCCCCGTTGTCCCCGTCGAAGTACTCGTTGAAGGCGACCTTGTCCCCCCAGCCCGTCGAGTCCAGGATCGGGTAGCGCAGGTTGCAGGGCCGACGCCCGTCGCTGTCGGGCAGGAACAGCGAGATGAGCCGTCGCCGAAGTTCGTCAGCGACCTCCCTGAGGTTCAGCATCCTGCCGCTGCCCGTCGGGCACTCCACGGTGAAGTCGTCACCCAGGTACATGTAGTACCGCTCGAGGGACTCGATCACGAGGTGGTTGATGGGGAACCACACCGGTCCGCGCCAGTTCGAGTTCCCCCCGTACATGGCGGTCGTCGACTCCGCCGGTTCGTAGTCGATGGCGTACTCGGTGCCGTCGATACTGAGTGAGAACGGCTCGGTCTCGTGGCGCTTGGACAGGGATCGCAGGCCATGGGGCGAGAGCAGTGACTCCTCGTCCAGGGCATCGGCGAGGACCCGCTCGAGGCGCTCCGGGTCCACGACGGTCAGCAGGATCCGCCAGTGCCCGTTCTCCGCGTCCCACTGGGTCGCGACGAAACCGGAGCGGCCCATGTCCGCCTCGGCGACGTTGCGCCGGCTCATGAACTTGAAGAAGCGGCGGCGGAGCTTCTGGGCCTGCTCGAGATGCGCCACCCCCGGGATGTAGGCCGCTGCGAGAACGGGAATGAGTCCGACGACGCTGCGCACCCGCAACGGCTCCCGGGTACCGTCGGGCAGGACCAACTGGTCGTAGAAGAACCCGTCTTCGGGGTCCCACATGTTCACCTCGGCCATCCCGTCGGTGATGGCGGCGAAGTGCTCGAGGAACTTCAGGGCCATGTCGCCGTAGGTCGAGTCGTGTTCAGCCAGCCGCAGCGTGATCCGGAGCATGGACAGGCAGTAGAACGCCATCCACGAGGTTCCGTCGGCCTGCTCGAGCCGACAGCCGGCGGGCACGTTCGATCGGTCGATGGGTCCGATGTTGTCGAGCCCGAGGAAGCCGCCCTCGAACACATTGTTGCCCTGCTTGTCGACGCGGTTGATCCACCACGTGAAGTTGACGAGCAACTTGTGGAACACCCGCTCGAGGAAGTCGTAGTCCCACCCACCGTCGATCTCGAACACCCGGATGGCCGCCCATGCGTGGACCGGAGGGTTGCGGTCGTCGAAGTTCCATTCGTAGGCGGGGATCGCCCCGTTCGGGTGCATGTACCACTCGCGGAGCATCAGCAGCAGTTGGTACTTGGCGTAGATGGGATCGATGTGGGCGAAGACGACCGTGTGGAAGGCGAGGTCCCAGGCGGCGAACCAGGGGTACTCCCAGGGATCCGGCATGGAGATGACGTCGTAGCAGTCGACGTTGCGCCAGCCCGCGTTGCGGATCACTTTGTGTTCCGGCGGCGGAGGCGGCTCGTCGGGGTCACCGTCCAGCCACAGAGCGACGTTGTACCGGTAGAACTGCTTGCCCCAGATCATCCCGGCGAAGGCCTGTCGCATCACCTGCTTCTCGGCGTCCGTGGTGTCGGCGGGGGTGAGGGAGTCGTAGAACTCGTCGGCCTCCCGGTGGCGTTCGTCGAACAGGGCGTCGAAGCCGGCCTGTGATGCGGGGTGATGGGGCGGGTTCTCCGGGGACTCGGCCGAGAGCCGCAGCCGGAACTCGACCGTCTCCCCGGGCGCCACCTCGGCCTGGTACCACCACGCCGCCTTGGTCCCCGTCCGGTTGGGGTTGACGGTGGGTGCGCCGGACACGACGTGATCGTTGATGCCGTCCTTCGGGAACGGCGAGCGAGGAGCGGCGTCCCACAGGGCGGCCTCGTTGCTCACGTTGTCGCAGAAGAGTGGGATGGGTGCGACGCCATCCTCGGTGGCGGCGGCCTGGAATCGGTAGACGCCCGCCCGCCAGTGCTGCGCCACGATCGTCCCCGGGGTCGGGGCCGTGGGCTGGTGCCACAGTTGCGGAAGCGCGGACTTGCGACCCCAGTCCCACGTGTTGCGGAACCACAGATGCGGCATGACGTGGATGCGGTCCTTCTCGTCGCCGCGGTTCGTCACGCGTATCCGCATGCAGATGTCGGTCGGGGACGCCTTGGCGTAGTCGACATCGACGGCCCAATAGCCCTCGTCGAAGACCCCGGTGTCGACCAGTTCGTATTCGGGCTCCGTCCTGGTCCGCTGCTGGTTGGTCTCGACCAGATCCTGGTAGGGGAAAGCGGACCGGGGATAGTGGTAGCGCCAGGACAGCCACGCATGACTCGGGGTGGCGTCGGTGAACCACCAGTTCTCCTTGACGTCCTCGCCGTGGTTGCCCTGCGGGCCGCCGAGCCCGAACATCCGCTCCTTGATGTGCTCGTCCCGCCCGTTCCACAGCGCGAGCCCCAGACACAGGTCCTGGCGGATGTCCGACAGCCCGGCCATACCGTCCTCGTTCCACCGGTAGGCGCGCTTGCGTGCGTGGTCGTAGGGGAAGAAATCCCAGGCGTCCCCGGTGGCGGAGTAGTCCTCCCTGACCGTTCCCCACCCCCGCTCGGCCAGATAGGGGCCCCATTGGTACCAGGGGCCCGCCTCCTCCGGGCCCTCGTCCAACCGCCCCACCTCGTCCATGCGGGCAGCCTCACCTGTCTTCGGGCGGTCCGGTTCGGGCTGCCGGCCGGAGCCGAAGAAGGGCGTCATGGGGTGAAGCGTGCCCGATCGCGTGGGGCCACGCACGCTCTCCGGCCCGACCCCGGGGTCGGGCCGGGATGTCCGAGTGGTCCGCTTTGTCGTGCATCACGCGTGGCGTCCGGTGACCGGTGGTTCGGTCGCCGCCGCGCATGACGGAGCCAGGGTCGCTAGGTTCGGCTCAACCGACAACAAGGAGGCGGCTCGATGGCCGGAATCCAAGACATCCAAGCCATGATCACGAGCGTCATGGGCAGCGGCGGCCAGCTCCCCGCCGACCTCCAGAAACTCGCTCAGCCGATCCTGGACATGATCCAGCAGAACGGGGGTCTGCAGCAGATCATCGGACAGCTGCAGAACAGCCCCATCGGGGAGCAGGTCAACTCGTGGCTCGGTACCGGTGCCAACGAGGCCGTGACCCCCGATCAGGTCGCCGAGGCGATGCCCAACGCGGTCGAGGACCTGGCCGCGAAGACGGGGATGTCCGCCGAGCAGGTGTCGACCAGCATGTCCGAACTGCTGCCCAACCTCATCGACAAACTGAGTCCCGGTGGCCAGCTCCCGGGCGCCGACCAGCTGGGCGACGTCCTGAAGAACCTCCCCGGCGGAGATCAGCTGTCCGGCATGCTGGGCGGACTCCTGGGCGGCAGCAAGTAAGCCCCCCCGCATCCCGGCACGAACGGCGTCCTCCGGGGCGCCGTTCGTCATGTTCACGCTTGGCGTAGCGGATCGCGGCCCTTCACGGGAACGCGTGGCTCCCGGCGGCGTTAGCATCCAAGGAACCGCCAAATCCCGGGGAGCGTGAACGATGTTCGAACGGTTTACAGACCGCGCTAGGCGCGTCGTCGTGCTGGCCCAGGAAGAGGCCCGCATGCTCAACCACAACTACATCGGCACCGAGCACATCCTGCTCGGCCTCATCCACGAAGGTGAGGGCGTGGCGGCCAAGGCCCTCGAGAGCCTGGGCATCTCGCTGGAGGCCGTCCGGTCGCAGGTCGAGGAGATCATCGGCCAGGGCCAGCAGGCCCCCTCCGGTCACATCCCGTTCACTCCCCGCGCCAAGAAGGTCCTGGAACTCTCGCTGCGCGAGGCCCTGCAGCTCGGCCACAACTACATCGGCACCGAGCACATCCTGCTGGGGCTGATCCGCGAGGGCGAGGGGGTTGCCGCCCAGGTCCTGGTGAAGCTCGGCGCGGACCTGGGCCGGGTCCGGCAGCAGGTCATCCAACTGCTGTCCGGCTACCAGGGCAAGGAACCCGCCACCGCCGGCGGACCGCAGGAGGGCACTCCGTCGGGATCGCTGGTGCTCGACCAGTTCGGCCGCAACCTCACCCAGGCGGCCCGAGAGGGCTCGCTCGACCCGGTCATCGGTCGGGACAAGGAGATCGAGCGGGTCATGCAGGTGCTGTCGCGCCGCACGAAGAACAATCCCGTGCTCATCGGGGAACCGGGCGTCGGCAAGACCGCCGTCGTGGAGTCGCTGGCGCAGAAGATCATCACCGGCGACGTGCCGGACACCCTGCGCGACAAGCAGCTCTACACACTAGACCTCGGTGCCCTCGTGGCGGGCAGCCGGTACCGCGGTGACTTCGAGGAACGCCTCAAGAAGGTCCTCAAGGAGATCCGCACCCGCGGCGACATCATCCTGTTCATCGACGAGATGCACACCCTCGTGGGGGCCGGGGCGGCAGAGGGCGCGATCGACGCCGCGAGCATCCTGAAGCCGATGCTCGCCCGCGGGGAGCTCCAGACCATCGGAGCGACGACCCTCGACGAGTACCGCAAGTACGTCGAGAAGGATGCCGCCCTTGAGCGCCGTTTCGCGCCCATCCAGGTCCCCGCCCCCGACGTGGACATGACGGTGCAGATCCTGAAGGGCCTGCGCGACCGCTATGAGAGCCACCACAAGGTCACCATCACCGACGAGGCCCTCGCCGCCGCGGCGCGGCTGTCGGACCGCTACATCAGCGACCGCCAACTGCCCGACAAGGCCATCGACCTCATCGACGAGGCGGGGTCGCGGCTGCGGATCCGCCGCATGACCGCGCCGCCGGATCTGCGTGAGTTCGACGACCGCATCGCCGAGGTGCGCAAGGAGAAGGAGTCCGCGATCGACGCGCAGGACTTCGAGACCGCTGCGAACCTGCGAGACCGCGAGAAGCAACTGATCGCCGAGAAGGCCCAGCGCGAACGTGAGTGGAAGGCCGGCGACATGGACGTCGTCGCAGAGGTCGACGAGCAGCTCATAGCCGAGGTCCTGGCCCTCATGACCGGGATCCCCGTCATGGATCTCTCCGAGGACGACACCGCGCGACTGCTGCGGATGGAGGACGAGCTCCACAAGCGCGTCATCGGTCAGGAGCAGGCCATCAAGGCGCTGTCGAAGTCGATCCGCCGCACCCGCGCCGGACTCAAGGACCCCAAGCGGCCCTCCGGCTCGTTCATCTTCGCGGGACCGTCGGGTGTCGGGAAGACCGAGTTGTCCAAGACGCTCGCGGAGTTCCTGTTCGGTGACGAGGACGCGCTGATCGCCCTCGACATGTCCGAGTACTCGGAGAAGCACACCGCGTCCCGGCTGTTCGGTTCACCTCCCGGCTACGTCGGCTACGAAGAGGGCGGCCAGCTGACCGAGAAGGTGCGTCGCAAGCCGTTCTCCGTGGTCCTCTTCGACGAGATCGAGAAGGCGCACCCGGACATCTTCAACTCGCTGCTCCAGGTGTTGGAGGAGGGTCGTCTCACCGACGCGCAGGGACGGGCGGTGGACTTCAAGAACACGGTGATCATCATGACCACCAACCTCGGGTCGCGCGACGTCTCCAAGTCGCTGGGCTTCGCACCCATCGACGACGACATCGGTGCCTACGAGCGGATGAAGGCCAAGGTGCAGACGGAGCTCAAGCAGCATTTCCGCCCCGAGTTCCTCAACCGCATCGACGACACCATCGTGTTCCACCAGCTCACCCGCACCGAGATCGTCGACATCGTCGATCTGATGGCGGCTCGTCTCGACGAGCGGCTCGCCGAGCGCGATATGAGCATCGAGTTCACGACTCCGGCCAAGGAACTGCTCGCGGAGCGCGGTTACGACCCCGTCCTGGGCGCCCGACCGCTGCGGCGCACGATCCAGCGCGAGATCGAGGACGCTCTCAGCGAGAAGATCCTGTTCGGCGAGATCGAACCGAAGAGTCTCATCGTCGTCGACATCGAGGGTGACGGCGAGGATGCCGTCTTCACCTTCACGCCGCAGCCCAAGGTGGAGGCCCCGGATGCCCCGCCGGTGGAGGCCGCCGAGTCGGAGTGACGGCGCCGCGCCGGCCTGAGGTCAGTCGGCGAGGAGTTGTGACAGTTCGACTGCGTCCCGCGGCGCCTGAGCGCGGGAGTCGTTATCGAAGAAGACGTAGACGTCGTGGCCCATCTCCAGGGCGTCGGCTGCGGTGGACGACCAGGGCTCCCACTTTCCGTGGTAACTGCCGCTGTACTTGCGTTTGGCTGTTCCGTGCAGGCGTAGGTAGCGGAAGCCCGCCGAGTCGCAGTCGAACGTCGGCCACTGCCCAGCGGAGTCCGCCATGACCATGGCCACCCCGTGCGCGCGCAGCACTGCGCACACCTGCGGGTCGGCGAAGGAGGAGTCCCGGGGTTCGAGGGCGTGGCGCACCGGACGGCAGGGCTGGCCTTCCCCGAGGAACGCAGTGGACACGATGTCGGGATCGTGGTCCGCAGCCAGGGCACGCAGGGCGTCGGTGTCGCGGGGCAACTCGGTCAGGAAACCGTCCACCCGCTCGGCGTCCCAACGCTGGGACGCGGGCAGTTGCCACAGGAACGGTCCGAGGCTGTCCTCGAGGGCCAGGGGTCCACTGGCGAAAAAGTTGGCCAGCGCCTGCCGGGCCGACTTGAGTCGCTTCATGTGGGTGATGAAGCGACTGCCCTTCACCGCGAACGTGAAGCCGGCCGGGACCTGGGAGCGCCACCGCAGGAAGTCGGCCGGCGTACGCAATCCGTAGAAGGTGGTGTCAATCTCCACGCCGTCCATGGCCCCGGCGACGAAGGACAGTCGCTGATCCTTCGCGAGGTCGGGCGGGTAGAAGCGGCCCTGCCAATGTC
>CAIWTL010000076.1 GCA_903915555.1 uncultured Micrococcales bacterium
GCTCGCCGCCGCTCAGCACGCCGCTGCGGTCGCCGCGACGGCACCACTGTGTGTCCTGCACGGCGATCTGGCGAGCGACAACCTGCTGATCCGCGGGGACGGGGGATTCGCCGGGCTTCTCGACTGGGACTCGGCCGTCCTCGGCGACCCGGCGATGGACACCGCCGCGGTGCTGCACGTGATCTCGACCGCGGACGTCGTCGGGGTCCGTAGTGCCACGCCCGCCGTCGACGACGACCTACGGCGTTTCGATGCCTACGCGGCCACCTGGCCCCTGCAGGCCGAGTTGTGGCGATCGGGACTCATGCCACTCCACGCTGGCGGAACTGGACACTGATCCTGGGGCCCGCCGCGGAGCGGCTCTTCGGTACCGCGTGTTCCCACGTCCGCTGACACGTGCCGCCCATCACCACGAGATCGCCATGCCCCACCGACAGGCGTACCACGTCTCCGCCGCCGTCCGGCCGCAACAGGAACGCCCGGGGACTGCCCAGCGAGAGAACGGCCACCACGGTGTCCGACGACCTGCCACGGCCGATGCGGTCGCCGTGCCAGGCCACGGAGTCCCGACCGTCGCGGTACAGGCACAGCCCCGCGGAGACGAATGGATCGTCAGCACAGCGGTAGTGGGCGACCAACTCGTCGCGGCACGCCGTCAGTGCCGCATCGCCGATCCTGCCGATCTCCGGGTACCAGGCGGTCAACCTCGGCACAGCCACGACCCGTTCGTACATCGTGCGTTCCCCGGCACGCCACGGAGTGTCGTGCCGGAGCCGCTCGAACAGCGCATCGGCGCCCCGGAACCAGCCCGGGACGTGATCGATCCACGCCCCGCGCGACAACGCCCGACGCGCACCTGGCGGCCACGGGCCGAACTGGTCCGTCGACTCGTCGGCGGGCCAGAGCAGGGGCTGCCAGGCGGCGTCAGTCGACATCCGGCTCCCCGGACTCCAACTCCGCGAGGACGGTCGACACGACGGAGGCCGAGTACCCGCGCCGCGCGAGCATGGCCGCCATCCGGCGGCGACGGACCTCGGGGGCCAGGGTGCCGGAGCGCTCCCAGCGGCGCCCGGCGAGGTCCCGCGCCGTGCGCATCTCGTCGTCTCCCCCCACGTCGGTGAGGGCCTCGAGGATGAGGTCGCGAGGGACCCCGCGTTCACGTAGCTTGGCCGCGATGGCCCGGCGGCTCCACCCACTGCGCTGCCGTCTGCTCTCGGTGAAGGCGGCAGCATACTGGGCATCGTCGATGAGTCCGACCTCGGTGAACCGGTCGAGCACCCGTTCCCCCACGTCATCGGGGACGTTACGCTCCCGCAGCGACCGTTCCAGCTCGGCCCTGGTACGGGGTGACGCAGTGAGGCGGCGCAGCACGATGGCGCGGGCCACCTCCTCCGGATCGGCCGGAGGGGCGTCCGACTGCTTCTCCCGCATCGCCTACAGGTCGATGGGTGACGGCGGCAACAGATCGGCGACCGAGGCGTCATCACTGATGTCGACGGGGTCGTCCATCCGCGGGACGATCCCGAGAGTCTCCTTGATCCGCTTCTCGATCTCGTCCGCCAGATCGGGGTTGTCGCGCAGGAAGGCACGGGCGTTCTCCTTGCCCTGTCCCAACTGATCGCCCTCGTAGGTGTACCACGCCCCCGACTTCCGGACGATGTTGTTGTCGACCCCCAGGTCGATGAGACTTCCCTCGCGCGAGATCCCCTCGCCGTACAGGATGTCGAACTCGGCCAACTTGAACGGCGGCGCGACCTTGTTCTTGACGACCTTCACCCGGGTCCGGTTCCCGACCGCTTCGGTCCCTCCCTTGAGGGTCTCGATGCGGCGGACGTCGAGACGAACGGACGAGTAGAACTTGAGAGCGCGGCCACCCGTGGTCGTCTCCGGTGAGCCGAACATCACGCCGATCTTCTCGCGCAACTGGTTGATGAAGATGGCGGTCGTCTGCGATGTCGACAGGGCACCCGCCATCTTGCGCAGCGCCTGGCTCATGAGCCGGGCCTGCAAGCCGACATGGGAGTCACCCATCTCGCCCTCGATCTCGGCGCGCGGCACGAGAGCGGCGACGGAGTCGACCACGATCAGGTCGATGGCGCCGGACCGCACCAGGGTGTCTGCGATCTCGAGGGCCTGCTCGCCGGTGTCGGGCTGTGACACGTACAGGCTGTCGAGGTCGACGCCCAGCCGCCCGGCGTAGATGGGGTCGAGTGCGTGCTCGGCGTCGATGAACGCTGCGATACCGCCCTGCCGCTGGACGCTGGCGATGGCGTGGAGCGCAACGGTCGTCTTACCGGACGACTCCGGGCCGTAGATCTCGATGATGCGGCCCCGCGGCAATCCGCCGATCCCGAGGGCCACGTCGAGCGCGATGGCACCCGTGGGGATCACCTCGATGGGCGCGCGACTGTCCTCGCCCAGGCGCATGATCGCGCCCTGGCCGAACTGCCGCTCGATGTGCGCGAGGGCGCTGTCGAGCGCCTTCTCCCGGTCATTGCCGCCGGATGCGCCGGACGCACCGGACCCGCGGGTGGACTTCCCAGATGATGAGGCGGCCATGGACTGATTCCTTCGTGTCGGGCGGCGTGTTACTGCTCGGTTGCCGGGGACCCGGTCGGGCTCCCGCTGTGGGTGACATTAGGGGGGGGGTCCGACAGTCCGACAGGTGCCGCTGCCGGA
>CAIWTL010000077.1 GCA_903915555.1 uncultured Micrococcales bacterium
CACCTATGTGCTCAACACCTCTACCGGCGTCGTCACCTTCACGCCGCTGGCCACCTTCATCGGTGCCGCGACCCCGATCCGTTACCAGATTGTCGACAGCGCCAATCAGTCAGCGACGGCGACCATCACGCCCACGGTGGGGTCACCGCCGGCGAGCACGGCGAACGCCGACACCAGCACCGGCGGTCAGGGTGCCGGGCAGGTGCTCAACTTGATCACCAACGATGCAACGCCTGCGGGAGTGACCCTGACGGCGTCGAGTGTGCGGCTATGCGGGCCCCCGTCGCCGTACACATGCGACGACACGACCGTGACGATCAGCGGTGTCGGCACTCACACCCTGAGTGGCGGCACGGTGACCTTCACGCCGCTGCCGGGCTACACGGGTACGCCGGCGGCGCTGGGTTATCAGGTGACCGACAGCCTTGGCCGCACTGTGAGCTCCACCTACACCCCGACGGTGGTGCCGCGTCCCAATGCGGTCGATGACACCTCGAGCGGCGCCTTCACGCAGCCGCAGACCATCGACGTGCTCGGCGATGACACCGCGGGCACGGGAACCTCGATCGTGGCCTCCAGCGTGCGGCTGTGCGGATCGGGGGATGACTCGACGGCCACCTCGACGTCGGCGCTCAATCGCTGCGATGACACGACGTTGACCGTCAGCGGCGTCGGCACCTACACCGTCAACGCGAACGGCTCGGTGACTTTCACGCCGGATCCCGCCTTCTCGGGGACGGCACCGGCGATTGCCTACCAGGTTGCGGATGCCATCGGGCAACTCGACGCCGCCACCGTGATCGTCACGGTTGCCGCTCCGGTGGGGCCAATGGCAACCGATGACACGGTGTCTGTGCGGCCTGGTGCGACCACGACGTTCACGTCGATCACGGTCACTGGTGGTCTCGCAACCCCTGGGGACGGTGCGCTGGTGCCCGCCAGCACCTGCCTGGTCGATCCGACCTCCGGCACGACGCCACCAGCCTGTGACGCCGACGACACCGTCACCATCGCCGGTGTCGGCACGTGGCAACTCAACCGCTCGACGGGAGTCGTCTCCTTCTCCGCAGACCCAGCGGCCACCTCTGGCGTGAAGACGGCCGTCACCTACCGCGTTACCGACGCCAACAACGAAACCGCGACAGGTCGCCTTGTGCCCGTAGTCCCGCCCTTGCCCGTCGCCGTCGACGACTCCTCCTACGGGGAGCAGGGGCAGGCGCAGATCATCCTGCCCGGCGGCAACGACGTCCCGGGTGATCCGGCCGCGCCGATGAGTGCGGCGTCGGTGCGCCTCTGCGATCCCTCTGTGCCGCAGTCGGTGCCGAATTGCACGGCCACGTCGGTGTCCGTCACTGGGCAGGGCACCTACTCGGTGAACCCTGCCAATGGCAGGGTGACCTTCACGCCCGTCGACGACACCTTCTACGGGGTGGTCGCCCCGGTGGGGTATCAGATTGCGGATGCGACGGGCCAAATCGCGGGGGCGCAGATCCGGCCGCAGGTGCTGCCCCGCCCGGCGCCGCAGGCGGTCAACGATTCCGCGACGGCGGCCTATGGGCAGGCGGTGACCTTCTCGCCGCTAACGAACGACTCCGCCGGGACGCTGCCCTCGGATGGATCGGTGACTCCGCCGGTCGTCCTCGACAATGCCAGCCTGCGTCTGTGCGGGCCGGGTGATGCCCCTCCAGGGTGCGACGACACGACGGTCGTGACCGTCGATGGCACGTACGTGCTGTCGGGGACGTCGGTGACCTTCACCCCTGCGCCCGGCTTCTCCGGAACGGCGACGGCGCCGCTCCAATATCAGGTGTCAAACTCCTACACCCAAAACGTAGGCGGCGTGCCCACAGCGAAGTCACAGGTGGGCTCGGCCTACCTCACGCCGACGATTTCGCCCCCCACGCCGCCGAATGCCACGGACGACACCAAGATCGGCCTGGTGAATTCGGCGGTGAGCCTCACGCCGATCGCTAACGACACAAACGGCCAGGCATCCGCACTGCAGTCGTCGTCGCTGCGTCTGTGCGACACCCCCACGGAGTCACCGGCCCCACTCCCAGGCACGTGCACAGCCACGGTCATCACCGTGCCGGGCACCGGCACGTGGACGCTGAATCCTTCCACCGGTCAGGTGGACTTCGCCCCGGCCGCGAACTGGACCGGGACGGTGTCGCGCCCCTATGTCGTGGCGGACGCCTCCGGCAACGTCGTCACGGCCAATGTCAATGTCGTCATCAACGCGCCTAGCGCGGCCAACGACGACTCGTACGCACTACCGGGTGTCACGCAGACGCTCCGAATCCTGTCGAATGACTCGCCAGCCGCGGGGACGCCAACGACGTTGAACTCCGGAAGCGTCAAGTTCTGTGCAGCGGGTGAGTCCGCGCCCTCGTGCACGGCGACCTCAGTCACGACGTCGAAGGGAACTTTCACTGTCGCGGGGGGAGTCGTGACCTACACCCCGCTCGCCAGTTTCACGAATGGCGACGACTCGGTCACGTACGTCGTGTGGGAC
>CAIWTL010000078.1 GCA_903915555.1 uncultured Micrococcales bacterium
CTGGTGCTCGCCAACCTTGGCACCACAACAGCTGAGTTCGCCGGACTCGCGGCGGGTTTCCAACTGTTCGGGGTCAGCAAGTACATCGCAGTCCCCGTGGCCGCCGTGACGGTCAGTTGGCTCGTCCTCGCCGGTCGCTTCCACCGCATCGAACATCTGCTCACAGCGCTCAGCGCCGTCTTCATCTGCTACATCGCCGCTGGCCTGCTGGCTCACCCCGATTGGGGTGCCGCCCTGCACGGGCTCGTCGTTCCCACGCTGCCGATGACCCGCGATGCCGTGTTCCTGACCACGGCCACCGTGGGCACGACCCTGGCACCGTGGGGACTGGCCTTCATCCAGTCCTACGCCGTCGACAAACACCTCGTGCCCGCCGACCTGCGCTTGGAACGGATCGATGTGATCCTCGTGCGAGCGATCCCACAGGAGATCAGGGACGACACGGTCATCATCCTCACGTCGGCCCCCGCGGTGCGCCGTTCTCGGACCTCGCCGGATATCCGTTCGCGACCCTCGTCCTTGCGGGCCTGATCGCCCGGCACGCCCGCCAGATCTACCTGGCTTGCCGCGGGGACACGTCGCCGTCGACCTGACACCCCTCGACCACGCGGCGCACCACCTCTCCAGCACCCCCCTGACCGCACAAGACGGCAGGCCTGTCCTGACCCGGATTGCTAGCCTCCCAGTGTGATCAAGTTCGCCGGAACCGCTGCGGCGCTCCTCCTCGCTCTGCTGTCGCCTCTTCCGCCGGCAACCGCCGCCGAGTCGGGCCCCACGCCGGCTGTTGCCCCGGGCACCGCGGAAGCGGCCGGTCCGACGAACGTGGCCGCTGCCTCCGTCCCGCGCAAGTGCCTCAAGCGGGTCCCGGCACGCGGCTTCGTGCGCGGCGCCGCGCGGGCCTCCCGGGGCGTGCAGCTGCGCACGTGGTCGTATGTGGGACCGCGCGCCGAGTTGGGACGCGGCAGGATCTCGGTGCGTGACCGGGCCGGCTGCGTCCTGGTGCGCGGTCGCACGAATCGGCAGGGCACTTTCTCCGCCCCGCTCCCCCACAAGCGATCCCTCCGTCTGCCCCTGACCGTTGTGGCGCGGGACGGTCGCGCGGCGGGAAAGGGATTCAACGGGACGATGCGGGCCCGGGTGTTCGGCCGCGGTCATAAGCAGCCGATCGCGCAGGTCGGCCTCGTGTCCACCGCGGCGTCCCGGATGAGTACCAAGCAGCGCGGTTACACCCGCTCCGTCAAGAAGGTCCGGCGGGCCTTGGGTATCGGCACCGGGTCACTGCCGGACTCCTTGCGCTACCGCAACAGCGACGTCGGGTATCGACAGTTGAAGCGCCGCATCAATCGAACCAAGGGAGGATTCGACGCCTTCGCGGCCACGGTCGCCCGCAAGGCCGCGAAGGGGGCGCGCATCCGGGGCCTGAAACCGACGTCAGCCATGGCGAGCGGTCCGCGGCGACGCGCGGACATGGCGAATGCCGCAGGGACGGCGCCCGACACATCGGTGTGCACTGCGCCACTGCCGACCAACGGCAGCACCTCGGACGAGATCATCACCGACATGGCCACGCTGGGCGTCTCGAGCCTGCTGACCTACGCCGGCGTGAAACCCAGTTCGTCCGCGGCCCAGAGCATCACCGGAATGTTGCTGTCACCGCTGGGCATCTCCTCCACGAACTCGGTCACGGAGGAGAGCATCGAGGCGGTGTCGCAGCAGTTGACCTGTATCAGCGAACAGCTCAACTATCTCTCGGTGCAGATAGCGGAGCTCCAGCTCACCGTCGACGTGGAGGCGGCCACGCCCTGCTCCAGCGCTGTCGACTCCGCGTACAACCAGTACACCTACCTGGTCAACAACTCGTCGCAGTACCCGCTCAACAGCGAGAACACATCGCTCCTCGAGGACCTCCCGCTGTGGAACGCCCTCAACGGGGAATGTGGAGCAGACATCAACAGCATGCTGTTCGGCACGTCGGGTGACGAGCCCTCGACCTGGCAACAACTCAACACCAACTACTCCAGTGGTACCTCTTGGTACACGCAGTCTGAAGTCCAGGCCCTCCAGACTTTTCTCTCCTACTGGGGCACGATCCTGTACCAGCAGTTCGTTCTGACCAACGAGTACTACAACTACTCCGGCGCCTGGGAAAGTGCCGCGGCGAACGCCGGTGGTAACAACCCCACGGGTGATGCCCCGGTCTGCGACGCCGATTCGGGAGCGGAGACGTCGACCTTCTGTGTGTGGCAGAACAACATCGGAGCCGCCTACCCGGGGCAACTGTTCAGCGATGAGATCGGCATCATCGACAGCGGCCTCGGCGTCAACGCGTTCCCAGGAGGAATGGTGGCCGCCGACCCCATCCAGACGAGCAGCGGGACGGCAGTCGCGCTGGCGGACACCAGCAGTGACGCCAACGAGAAGTTCACACCCACCGCCATGAACGGGGCGTGGTGGTACAACTACTACCTCAACTTCGTCAGCTACTCCAGCAACTCGGGTGGCGGATCTCCACCCACGGATTTCGAGATGGATGGCACCGTGGACTGCTCCGGCAGCGGCTGCTTCCCCACCGGCTCGCTCACCCAGGCCCCTGACTGGTCCAAGCAGACCGTCGACAAGTTCAACGGCCAGGGCACCAATCCGAACGGCTACGGCTCGGCCGTGCAGACCTTCTGGAACCC
>CAIWTL010000079.1 GCA_903915555.1 uncultured Micrococcales bacterium
CCCGTTTCGCTGCGGAGCGGTCACGTTCCCCCTCGCCGAGTTCCCCTTCGCGCGTGCCTTCGAGGAGGAACTGGATCACGGCGACGGACACCTCACGGCGATGCTCTCCGATCAGGGCTGTCTCGTGACGACGGTGGACCACGTCGACCGGGGAGCATCCGGCAATCTGGCCGGTCTCGGAGTGGAGGTGGTCGTCGCGGACGGGGAGCAGTACCTGGCCGACCTCGATGACGGATTCGACCTCGTCGTCATCGACCTCCACGGCAACACCGAGGAGGCGTGGCGCCGGCGTGCGCCGCCCTCTACCCGTACCTCACGGACCCGGAGATCGACCGGGTGGTCGACTGCGTCGCGGAGTTCGTCGGCGGGCGCACATCGGCGTAGGGTCCGACGACGGAACCCCTCCGCCCGCGGATGGAGGGGTTCCGTCGAAGTGGGTCAGGCCTTCTTCGTCTCCCAGAAGATTTCCGAGATCTCGTCGATCTTGCCCAGGAATTCGTCGGCGACGGCGACGTCCATGGAGCCCTTGGTCCCGCCGGCCCCGGCCAGCTTCGTGGCCTCGTTGAAGAGGCTGTTCAACTGGGGGTACTTCTCGAAATGGGGCGGCTTGAAGTAGTCGGTCCACAACACCCAGAGGTGATCCTTGACGAGCTGGGAGCGCTGTTCCTTGATGAGGATGGCACGGGTGCGGAAGTCGGGATCGTCCGAGGCGTTGTGCTTCTCGATGATCGCCTTGACCGACTGTGCCTCGATACGGGCCTGTGCCGGGTCGTAGACACCGCACGGCAGATCGCAGTGCGCATGGATGACGGTGGACGGGGTGAGGTGGCGCTTGATCCGTGCGAACACGATGATCCTTCCTGCTGACGGGGCCGAATGGCTCGTGACGTGACCCTACCCTTCGGACTGTGAACCTGCGAGGCGGTCTCGGTCGATGGGTGACGGCGGCCGTCGTCGCCGGGGACTCGATGGCACCGGGGCTCTTGGCCGGCGACTGGGTGGTCATCCGACGGACCCGCCGGGTACGCCCCGGTCAGGTCGTCGCGTTCACCGACCCCCGCGACCCCCGGCGGGTGATGGTCAAACGCATCCAGCGCGCCACCGGCTCCGGGTGGTACGTCCTCGGTGACAATCCGCCACGGTCGACCGACAGTCGCGATTTCGGCTCCGTGCCGCCGACGGCCGTGCTGGGTCGCGTGCTGTTCCGGTACCACCGGCGGGGTGGCCCGACCCGACGGGCGTGACGCGGATCCCGGGACCTCGTCAGGAAGCGTCGTGCCAGACGATCCGCTGGTCGCCTTGCCGCTTGGCGTCGTACATGGCGTTGTCGGCCTCGTCGATCATGTGCTCGATGGTGTCCGCCATCGGGCGACGGATGACGGTGGCGCCGATGCTCACCGACGCGTCGGTGGCCACGCCGTCGAGGTCGAACGGCTCCTCGAGGCCGACCCGCACGGACTCCGCGAACCGATGCGCGCTCTCCTCGTCACTCACCAGGCCGGCGACACAGAATTCGTCACCGGCCATCCGTCCGACGATGTCGGACTTGCGCACCGACTCCGTCAGGCGGTGGCCGATCTGCCGCAGCAACTCGTCCCCCGTGCGGTGCCCACGGGTGTCGTTCACGCTCTTGAAAGCATCCACGTCCAGGAAGAGCACGACCATGGCCTCGTCGTGACGGTGCGCGACCTCGGCCATGGTCCGCATGCTGTGCATGAGACTGCGTCGGTTGGCGAGGCCTGTCAGTGGATCGGTCATCGATAGGGTCTGGAAGCGTCGTTCGGACGCCGCGAGGTCGACGGCGCGTTGCTCCGCCTCGGCGCGGGCGCGGCCGGTCACCCAGACGAAGTACGCGAACAGTGCGGTGAGCAGCAACCCGGCCAGTGCGACCAGGGCCGGCAGGAGCCACTGCTGTTGATCCTCGGTCTCGAAGACGTAGAGGCTCCAGATCCGCTCCCCGTTGCGGACCTGGACCGTGTCGTCGGCCTGGGCAGGGTCGAGACCGGGCCGAGACGTGTAGAGGAGACCCGCGGCAGCGGGAGCGCCCGGGGACGCCGACTGTGAGCCCGTGTCGTAGACCGCGATCTGGAGCGTCGAGTCGGGGGGAACGGCCGTCGCGAAGGCGTCCCTGCCGGTGAACACGCCCACCACCAGGCCGGTGGTGTCCTGCGCCCGATCCGCGGGGTCCGCCGGTACATCGCCGCCGCGGTAGGTGGCGAGGTACTTCACGAATCCCGGGGTCTCGCCATCCAGCTGGACCAGCGAGAACGGCGGTGACGTGGCTATCTCCCCACTGGCGACGGCGGCGTCGATGATCTCGGTGCGACCCGGGAGACCGGTGAGGTTCAGGCCGAACGCCTGGTCGTTGCCCTCGACCGGCTCGACGTATTCGACGACGAAGCTGGTGGGGGAACTGAGGGGGGGATGGATGACGGTCTCGGGGAGGGGCACGCCGGGGATGGTCTCGGCGTCGGCTCGGCGCTCGAAGCGGGCGGCGTCCCCCTTGGCCACCGGAACGGCCCACTGGATCGCCCGCATGGCCGACAGGCGTTCGATCATCGCCGAAGCGCCGACGGCCCGGTGGAAGGCCGCCCTGTCGAACGACCGGTTGCTGGCGATGGTCCCGCGCATGCCGTAGAGAGCCTCGTCATAGCTGTCGGCAGTGCTGCGGATGTTGCCGATCATCTGGGTCACGGCCCGGTTGAGCTGTACCCGGTCCTGGCGCTCGATGAGGCTGCGCGTCGCCAGCGCCAGC
>CAIWTL010000080.1 GCA_903915555.1 uncultured Micrococcales bacterium
GCGATCCCGTTCCCCAGCGCCCATTGGGCGCGATCGATGAGTTCCGTCGCCAGCGGGTCCCTGACTTTGAGGGCCTTCGCCCAGACACCGGAGGCCATGCGGGGTTTGCCCTTGGCCACCATGATCTCCAGCAACTGGGAGGGGTCCCCTGCCGCGATGCGCTCGCGGGCATGCTCCTCCATCGCAGCGCGACCCGCGTAGGCCTCGACGACCCCGCGCCGGCCGGCCCACGGGCGACCATCCGCCACGACCACCGTGTGTCCGATCTCCCCCGCTGCCCCTCGGCCGAGCCACAGGCTGTCATCGAGCACCACACCGCCACCGACACCGGTACCGCAGAAGACCCCGATGAAGGAGTCGACGTCACGTCCCGCACCGAGCACCTGTTCGGCCAGGACGGCCACCTGGACGTCGTTGCCGAGAGACACGGGCAACCCTCCGAGCCGCCTGCTCAGCTCCGGCCCGAGCGCGTAGGACCCGATCCAGTCGGGGAGGTTGCGGGCCTGACTCACGGTGCCCGCCGCCTTGTCGATCTGACCCGGCGAGCCGACGCCGACTGAGGCGAGAGCAGCGACGTCGGCACCGGCCGCGGCACAGGCCACGCGGATCGAGTCCGTGATGGAATCGGCGACGTCGTCCGGGCCTCCGGTGGTCGGGGTGGCCCGTCTCTCCTCTCCCAGCACGGCACCCGTCTCGTCACAGATGACCGACTGGATCTTCGTCCCACCCAGGTCCACGCCCGCTCTCAGCACCGTCGCCTCCACAGTCCGGGGCCGGTCACATTCCACACGACCGGCCGGCCCATCCCCTGACGCTAGCCATCACAGGGGGACGTTGCCCGGAGTGGGCGACGAACGCCGCTCCAGCCGGTCAGCCGGCGGGAGCGATCCCCGGACCGGGAGCGGGCCCGTCATTGGGACGGCGGCGCTTGTCGGAGTCGGGCGGCGGCGACTCTGACGGTTCGGCGGGGCCATCGGGCTGCTGCTCCCCCGCCTCACGGGCACGTCGCTCCTCCCGCTTCTTCCGCCACGCCTCCTCGTCGAGGCGGCGCAGGAACGACGGATCGTCGTCGGGGGCCACGGGGCGTTGGTTCGACTTGAGCGAGATGATGCGGGGCGCATCGTACCTGTCCCGACGCGGACGACCGACCCCGAACCACAGCGCCGCACCCACCACGGGGAGCAGGACGATCACGAGCCATGCGGTGCGTGGCCACCGGCGGATCCGCGAGTCGTCGGTCTTGAGGACGTCGAAGAAGGAGTAGATGGCCAGGCCGAGGATGATGAGGATCGGAATGGATCGAGGCATCGACACTCCCCTGACCTGGGCCGGGGCGCACCCCGGTGGATTGCCGCCAGCGTAACGCGCGCGCACCGCTCGCAACACTCGGAATCCGGCACTGCTCCCGCCGACGTATTCTGGGCGCGTGAAGCACTTCCTCGTGTACACCGGCGCTCGCCTCGGGCTGCTGCTCGTCGTCGGGGCGCTCGCCTACGCCGTCGGGATGCGCGGGTTCCTGCTCGTGGTGGCGGCCTTCCTGGGCAGCGGGCTCGTGAGCTTCTTCGCCCTGCGGGGTCCGCGCGGTCAGTTCGGCAGCGATGTCGGTGGATTCTTCCGACGTATCAACGACCGCATCGACGAGGCCTCCCGCAAGGAGGACGCACCCGTCGAATCACCGCCTCCGGCGCCGATCTCGGACGCGGCCGACGCCGCTTCCGACGGGGCGCCGTCGCGGAGCACCGAGGCCAGAGACGGCACCGGCCCTCACGCGTGACGCCGGACCTCAGATCCCGGCGTACGAGTGCAGACCGGAGAAGAGCAGGTTCACGCCGAAGTAGTTGAACCAGTAGACCGCCACCCCGGCAACCGCGAGCCACGCCGCCCGCCGGCCACGCCAGCCCACCGTCGAGCGGGCGTGCAGATAGGCCGCGTAGACGACCCACGCGATGAACGACCAGGTCTCCTTGGGGTCCCAGCCCCAGTAGCGACCCCACGCGGCCTCGGCCCAGATGGCGCCGGCGACGATGGCGAACGTCCACAGCGGGAACGTGAACATGATCGTTCGGTAGGTCATCGAGTCGAGGCGCTCCGCGGGGGGCAGTCGCCGCGCGAGCGGCGCGAGAGCCCGCCCTGCCCGTGTGTCACGGTCGTAGGAGTCGCGCGCCAGGTAGAGCAGGGCGGTCACGGCGGCGAAGGTGAATCCGCCGCCGCAGATGATCGCGGCCGACACGTGGATGACGAGCCAGTACGACTGCAGGGCGGGAACGAGTTGCGCCGCCTCGGTGTAGAGGACCGTGACCGCCAGACCCAGGGTCAGCAGCGCCAGAGGGACGATGAACACACCCATCCAGCGCACGTCCCGGGTGAGGGACACGGCGAGGAAGACGCCCAGCACGGCGAAGGCGGAGACCAGGGAGAACTCGTACATGTTCCCCCAGGGCACCCGACCCGCCCACAGGCCTCGGGTCAGCACCGCGACCGACAGGAGCCCGAAGGCGACCCACGTCAGAGCCATGGCGATGTTGCCCGCACGCCTGCCCGGTTCGAACTGCGCCTCACCCGTTGCCGGATCGGCGTCGACGTGGGCGGTGGCGGAGCCGCCCACGAGCGCGGGCTCGGTCACCCGCTCCCGCACGATCTCGGCGGACGTACGACGCTGCGCGAACGAGACGAAGAACGCGATCATGGCCAGACTCAGGACGAGCATGGCCGAATAGGTCATGAGATTGGACAGATCGGCCAGCGTGGTCGCCTGCGTCATGATGCGCCATCCTCTTTCCCTTGCGACGGACTGTCGCGCGTCGCGGCCGGTTCGGCCGAACGGACCGGACCCAGCACTGCGGCGAGTTCGTCGACGTCACCGTGCATGTCGGTCCCTTCGCCGCGTGCGACTCCGGCCACCACCACGGTATCCGGCGTGGGCCCGAGCGCCACCCACAGCCTCCTGCGGCGGATGAACAGCGACATGCAGACCCCCACGATCGCGAGGCCCACGAACGCGAGCGCCCAGGCTCCGCCCGGGTCGCTGCCGACTTTGACCGAGATGTAGCGGTCGACGCCGGTGAACTCGACCGATCCGGCCCCATCGGGCAGCCGCCACGTCTCACCTTCCCGCAGGGCGCGCAGCCCCAGTTGCGTCAGCCCTGTGTCATCCAACTCGTACACGTTCTGCGGTTCGCCGTCGTCCAGGCCGAGATCGCCCGCGAAGGCCGACAGGAACACAGCGGGATCGTCGGGGGCCGGGAACGTCGAGATCGGGCCCAACTCCGGATCGATGGCAGCGGTGGGAAGGAAGATGCCGCGGAAGCCGAGTTGCTCGGGCCGCGCATCGGGTGCCTTGATCACCCCCTGGGACGAGAAGTTCCCGTCCTGCGGCAGGAACACGACCGAGTCGTCGAACACGACATCACCGGCGCCGTCCCTGATGCGCAGCCGCGGCGCGTAACCGTGCCCGATGAGGTAGACCTTGGCGTTGCCGAGTTCGAGGGGGTCGTTGACCCCGAAGGACTCCGTCACGGTCGATCCGTCCGCGTCGGTGACCAGCACTCGGGCGTCGAAGTTGCGGGGCGCCCCCCGTTGCGCCTCACCGCGCTCGAAGTCCACGTCGAACGACTGCAGTTGGACGGTGAACGGCGGAAGCGCGTCGGACCCGGAGAATCGGCCCGCGGTGAAGGTGTCGTACTGCGTGATCGTGTTCGCGAAGCCCGTTCCCTCCCGGATGACGATGTTGCCGTGCCACCCCGCGAGGGCGCCCCACCCGATGGCCGCAAGCACCCCGAGCAGCGCGAAGTGGAAGACCTGGTTGCCGGTCTCGCGGGCGAAACCCTTCTCCGCCGCGACCCAGTCCGTTCCCCTGCGAACCCGCCAACGCTGCTGCCGCAAGCGCGCCTCCGCCACGTCGAGCGCCTTGGGCCCGACTGCGACGGTGGCCACCGCCGGAAGACGATCCATCCGCCGGGGCGGCGGCGTCGGGCTGTTGCGCCACAGCCGCCAGTGCTGCCGCGCCCGGGGGACGAGACATCCGACGAGCGACAGGAAGAGCAGCAGGTAGATGGCCGAGAACCACGGGGTCCCGTAGACGTCGAACAACCCGAACCGCTCGTACCACTGCGACAATTCGGGGTTCTGCGCCACGAACTGGTTCACGGCGATCGCGTCGGAGGTCCGCTGGGGGATCAGGGACCCGGGGATCGCGGCGAGCCCGAGCAGGAGAAGGAGGATCAGCGCCGTCCGCATGGAGGTGAGGCGCGCCCACAACCACCGCATCCAACCGAGCGGGCCGAGGCCCGCAGGCGTACCCGCCTGCTTGTCCATGGGGTCGGCGTGTGTCGTGAAGGTCAGCGCTGCCGCGTCGGGGTCGACGGCCGACTCGGCGCCAGGCGTCGCACCGGGGGCGGGGCCGGATCCGGTCTGCGAGGCCATCAGAGCACCGCCGTGTAGCCGGGGAGAAGGGTCTGCAGCCAGATGACCACGTCGTTCCACCATCCGGTGATCAGCAGGAC
>CAIWTL010000081.1 GCA_903915555.1 uncultured Micrococcales bacterium
CCGCTCGGCCAGGTCGGCGGACACGGCCTGCTCGACACGCTGGGCGGCCCCGTACTCCCCCATGTGGTCCAGCAGCATGGCCACGCTGAGGATGGCAGCGGTCGGATCGGCCTTGCCCTGGCCGGCGATGTCCGGGGCCGAGCCGTGGACCGGCTCGAACATGCTGGGGTTGGTGCGGCTGGGGTCCAGGTTGCCGCTCGCTGCCAGGCCGATCCCGCCGGCGATGGCCGCCCCGATGTCGGTGAGGATGTCGCCGAAGAGGTTGTCGGTCACGACCACGTCGAAGCGCTCCGGCTGGGTCAGGAAAAACATGGCGGCGGCGTCGACGTGCTGGTAGTCCGTCGCGACGTCCGGATGCTCGGCCGCCACGGTGTCGAAGACGCGCTTCCACATGCTCCCGGCGTGGGTGAGGACGTTCGTCTTGTGGACCATCGTCACGTGCTTGTCCCGGCGCTCGGCACGCGCGAAGGCGTCGCGCACGATCCGCTCGACGCCGTAGGCGGTGTTGATGCTCTCCTCGGTGGCGACTTCGTGCGGCGTGCCCTGGCGGAGATTGCCACCGGCGCCCGCGTAGGGTCCCTCGGTCCCCTCCCGGCACACGACGAAATCGATGTCCTCCGGCCCCTTGCCGGCGAGGGGCCCTGTCACCCCGGGGAAGAGCTTGACCGGGCGCAGATTGACGTGGTGGTCGAGTTCGAACCGCAGCCGCAACAGCAGGCCCCGCTCCAGGACGCCGGGGGGCACCGAGGGGTCCCCGACCGCGCCGAGCAGGATGGCGTCGTGGCCGCGCAGTTCCGTGAGCACGGAGTCGGGCAGCGCCTCACCCGTCTGCAGGTACCTGCTGGCCCCGAGATCGTAGGTCGTGGGGGTGAACACCGACCCGGCCGCCGGCGACACGGCGTCGAGGACCTTGAGCGCCTCGGTGGTCACCTCGCCCCCGATGCCGTCGCCGGGGATCACTGCCAGGGAGTACGCGGACGTCATGGGTGCTGAGTCTAGGGACAGTGTCGATGCGGACCCCAGCAGGGTCAGCGGGAGTGGTGGGCCTCGTGATCCAGCAGCCACTGCTTGACCGGCAGTCCGTAGCCGTATCCACCCAGACCGCCGGCCGAGGCGATGACCCGGTGACACGGGATGAACGGGGCCACGTGGTTGGCGCCGCATGCGCCGCCCACCGCACGTGCAGCCCTGGGACGCCCGATGACATCGGCCATCTCGCCGTAGCTGATGGGGTGCCCGGCCGGTACGCCGCGCAGCGCCTCCCACACGGACATCTGGACGGGACTCCCCGTCTGTCGGACGGGGACGGCGTCCAAGGCGGCGAGGTCACCGGACAGGTACGCCTCCCACTGCGCACGGACTGCGGTGGCGTCCCCGGGGACCGGTTCAGCGGTCGGTCGAGCCATCGCGAGGATCCGCTCGACGGGCCCGAAACCGGACGCGACGACGGCGCCGTCAGCGTCGACGACGACCACCAGGGGCGCAGGCCCCCCGTCGAGGACATCGATGATCATGCCGCCTGCCTCCTACGATCGGCCTCGTCCACCCAGACGTGATGGGCGACGTACGACCGCCACGGGGCGGTCCGCCCGAGGTCGAGGCCGGCCAGCCGTCCGACCAGCGCCCGGCGCAGGACGAGGTCTCCCCCGGGCCACGCATCCGGGTCCGCGAGACACCGCATGCGGACCTCGGCCAGCGTCCAGGGGCCGATGCCCCGGATCTCCCCCAGCCGGGCCACGGTCGACTCACGGTCGCCGGCCGGATCGAGGACGACCCCGCCGTCGGCCACCGCCCGGGCGACAGCCACGAGGGTGTGGCCACGCGCCTTGGGCACACCGACCGCCGCCGCGAGGGCGACCGGGTCGGCCGCGGCGAGTTCGTCAGGGGTGGGGAGGCGGGTCCCGTCGGTGAGGTGGCGCGCGAGTCGTGCGGCGTGCGTGCCCGCGGCGGCGACGCTGACCTGTTGCCCGAGGATCGTGCGTACCAGTCCGGCGAAGGGGTCGAGCGTACCGACGACGCGCAGACCCGGTCGACGGGTCACGAGTGGCGCCAGCGCGGGTTGGCCGGCGAGGTGGGAGTCGACCTGGGCGGGGTTGGCGTCCAGGTCGAGCCAGCGCCGAACCCCGTCGATGAGGCCTGCCACCTCTCGGATGTCCCGCGACGGCGGGAGCGCGACCGCCAGCGAGACGGCACTGTCCGAGTCGAACCTCACCCGGACGGCGGCTCCCCACGACGTGGTCGTGCTGATGGAGCCATCCACGACGTCGTCCACCCCGGGGACGCCGTGGCGCGCGATCCGCGCGGTGATCGCATCGACGGCGTACGGCGGTCGCATCCGCAGCCGGAGTGTGAGGTCACCCGTGCCACCGGCGGACCGCTCTCCGGCCCGCAGCTGGGAGGGGGTCATACCGAAGTGGGCGCGGACCACGTCGTTGAACTGACGCACGCTGCCGAATCCGGCGGCGTAG
>CAIWTL010000082.1 GCA_903915555.1 uncultured Micrococcales bacterium
CCCGCGGGCGACAACTCCGCTGCGTCGTCGGCGTCGATCATGACGAATCCCCGATCGCCGACGAGCATCCCCCCGGGGACCTCCGCGTTGCTGGTGACCTGCAGTCCGCCGTTGCCGGCTGTCCTGCCCACTACGGCGGCTGCACGGTAGGCGGCCTCGCCGGTCGTCGGGTCGTCGTGGACGTAGCTGATGCCGATGCTCCCCGGCTCGATCGAGTCGAGGTCCAGTTCACCCTGGCTGTCGACCCGCAGGTCACGCGTGCCCGCGTATTCGAACCGGTAGTAGCCGCCCGATGCCTCCGCCCATCGCTGCATGACCGCCGCCCAGCGCGCGGCCTCGGCGCCGGGGTCCAGGCCTGCCCGGACGGCCTGTGTGAGGTCCAGGTGGTAGGGGATCGTGCCGCCGCACCACCGTCCCGGCAGTCGGGTCTCCGGCGAGGTGAGCAGGAAGGTGTAGTCCCGTGACTCGGCCCGCCGCTGCAGGGAGTCGGCGGCGACCTGTTGCGTGGCGTCGGCCGTGGCGGGGCGGGGGAAGTCGGGGCCCGCGGCGACGACCAGCGCCCCGGTGATCACGCACACCGCCGCAACACCGCGCAGTACGGCGTCGACGGGGGTCATACCTGATGACAGCGGTGCCGACGACGGGTTCGCCCGGTCTGGCCGGGCAGCCTCACCCGTTCGGGTCAGCCAACAGTCGCGAAAGGGGCCAAGTCAGGCGCCGCCCCCGGAAGCGGAGCGCCGACCCGCGTACCAGGCCAGGCCCAGCGCGACGGTGGCACCGATCGCCACTGCGGCCTTCTTGCGGCCCTCCTTGGTCTCGAGGGGTGTGCGCATCGCCACGGGCTTGGTGAAGTCGAGGATCGGCCAGCCGCGCTCCTCGGCCAGCCTCCTCAGTTCGGCGTCCGGGTTGGTCGCCACGGGATGACCGACGACCTCGAGCATCGGCAAATCGGTGTGGGAGTCCGTGTAGGAGAAGCAGTGCGACAAGTCGTACCCGCGCTCCTCGGCGAGATCGCGGATCGCATCGGCTTTGCCCTCGCCGTAGGCGTAGAAGAGGATCTCTCCGGTGTAGTGACCCTCCTCGACAGCCAATTGCGTACCGACCGCGAGGTCGACGCCCAGCCGGTCCCCGACCGGCTCGACCACCTCGGTGCCGGATGACGAGATGATGATGACGTCGCGGCCCGCCGCGTGATGGTCGTCGATGAGTTCCAACGCCTCCTCATAGACGATGGGGTCCACGATCTCGTCGATGGTCTCGGCCACGATCTCGCGGACCTTCGCGACGTCCCAGCCGGTCACCAGCCGGGAGAGGTACTGCCGCATCTGCTCCATCTGGTCGTGATCCGCGCCGGACAGCAGATAGACGAACTGTGCATACGCGGCCTTCATGGCATCGGGGCGACCGATGAGTCCTCCCTCGTAGAACTTCCGCGTGAAGGCGAGGGTGCTGGACTTGGCGAGGATCGTCTTGTCGAGGTCGAAGAAGGCGGCGGACCTGTCCGTGCTCACGGGTCCGATCGTAGGACCGTACGAGCCGCCGGTGGGCCTTCGGCGGGATCTGGCGCATCCACAGGCGGTCAGGGCACCCGTCCGTCCACATCCCTGTCGCCCGCGACGCCCACGACAGGGTCTGTCCCGACGATGGCCGTGACGCGGGGCCGTCGTGGCGCAGCGTCGACGAGCGAGGGAGGAGCCGATGGGCGACATCGCGGTCCGCGTCTCCGACCCCGATCTGGCCCAGCGGGTCCAGCGGGTACTCGACGCCAGCCGTCGCACCTCGACGCCGGCCATCACGCCGGAGACGACCCTGCTGGTCACCGACGCCGTCCCCGATCGCGTGGAAGTGCCGACGGTCGTGGTCACTCCCGACGGGGGCCCTGATGTCCGGATCTGGCGGGCCGCGGGTGAGGCGGGGGTCGAGCAGGTCGTCGCCCTCCCCTCTGCGGCCTCGCTGCTGGCGGCGCGGGTCGTGCGGCATCACGGCCACCCGCGGGGTGAGGTGATCCGGGTGGTCGGTACCCGGGGTGGCTGCGGCGCATCGACCCTCGCCATCGGGGTTGCCGTCACCGCGGTGGACGACGGCGCGGTGGCCCTCGTGGACGGGGACTCCGCCGCCGGCGGGATCGACACCGCTCTCGGGCTCGACGGTGACGCAGGGCTGCGCTGGTCCGACCTGTCGGGTCTGCGCGGCCGCGTCCCGCCGTCGTCGCTCATCCCCCGGCTGCCGCACACCCACGCGATCCACGTGGTCTCCC
>CAIWTL010000083.1 GCA_903915555.1 uncultured Micrococcales bacterium
CCGGGTCCTGAACTACGGGCCTCCCGCCGCTCCCACGGATGTCACCGGTGTCCCCGGTGAAGAGGAGGTCACGGTGTCGTGGCGTGCGCCCACCCCGGTTCAAGGCGCCCCGCCCGTCACCGGCTACACCGTGACGGCGCAGCCCGGGGGGCAGACGTGCACCACCACCGGCGCCACGACGTGCACGGTGAAAGGCTTGACCAACGGGACTCCCTACACGTTCACCGTGACGGCCACGAGCAGCACCGGGACGGGCCCGGCCAGCGAGCCGAGTGCTCCTATCACCCCCTTGGCGCCGTCTCCGACGCCGACGCCGACTCCGACGCCGACCCCGACCCCGAAGCCGGAGACGCAGATCGTGACGGACGCCCATCGGGGTCCGGTCGTGGTGGGTAAGCCCACGGTGGTGGTGGACGCGCGTACGGACGGGTCATTCCGCACCGTACGTGCGAAGTGCGTGCTCAAGGGCAACACGTTGAGCACGCGGTTGTCGAAGCGGTTGTGCGGCCTCGTGAAGAAGGAGTCGGCCAAGCGTGCCAGGGTGATCGCTGCGCCGACGTGCACCAAGGGGCTGCGCATCGAGGTCACGTTGGCGGCCAAGAGTCCCGGCGAGACCCGTACGACGTGGCGCAAGACGTGGCGGGTCAAGGCCAAGAACCCGATCCAGTGCCGGATCGGCGGCACGGGCTGATCCGGACCGGTCGCATCCGGATCCGCCTGTCGATACCTGGCGAGGGGTCCTCGGCGCCGATAGCGTGTCGGCCGTGAGAGCTTTCCGACGTTTCACCGTCCAGGTCGTCCTTCCCGAGCCGCTGCGCTGCCTCAGCGAACTGGCGCACAACCTGCGCTGGTCGTGGGACCAGCCGACGAAGGATCTGTTCGCGGAGATCGACCCACTGGCGTGGAACAACGTCGACGCCGACCCGATGCGGATCCTGGGCGAGGTCCCGCCCGAGCGGCTGTCGGAATTGGCGGCCGACCCGGACTTCGTGGCTCGTGCTGAGGCGGTTCACGCCGATCTGCAGCGCTACCTGACCGACGACCGGTGGTACCAGTCGCTGGAGGGCGAGAAGCCGAGGGCGATCGGGTACTTCTCGCCGGAGTTCGGTGTCACCGCCGCGCTCCCGCAGTACTCAGGTGGCCTCGGCATCCTCGCGGGCGACCACCTGAAGGCGGCGTCCGACCTGGGCGTGCCCATCATCGGGGTCGGACTGTTCTACCGCTCCGGGTACTTCCGTCAGTCGCTGTCGATGGAGGGATGGCAGCAGGAGAAGTACCCCCTGCTCGATCCCGACAACCTTCCCCTGTCCCTGGTCCGCGGTCCCGATGGCCGGCCAGTGACGATCTACGTCGAGTTGCCCGGCGATCGTCGCATCGCCGCCCATATCCGGCGCGCCGACGTCGGTCGGGTGCCGCTGCTGCTCCTCGACTGCGACATCGAGGAGAACGGCCCGGCGGAGCGTTCGGTCACCGACCGTCTCTACGGTGGCGGATCGGACCACCGGCTGCTGCAGGAGATGATGCTCGGCATAGGTGGCGTTCGGGCCATCCGCGCCTATTGCGCATTGACCGGGCACCCCGAACCCGAGGTGTTCCACACCAATGAGGGACATGCCGGCTTCCTGGGGCTGGAGCGCATCCGTGAGCTCATGGCCTCCCCGGGACTGTCCTTCGACGCCGCGCTGCAGGCAGTGCGGGCCGGCACTGTCTTCACCACCCATACCCCCGTGCCCGCCGGGATCGACCGCTTCCCGATGGATCTGATCACCGCCCACTTCGGCGGTGACGGGGCGTTGCCGGGAGTCCCGCTGGACCGCATCGAGGAGCTGGGGGCCGAGACCTATCCCGGTGGCGACCCGAGCGTGTTCAACATGGCCGTCATGGGACTGCGACTCGCCCAACGCGCCAACGGCGTGTCACTGCTCCATGGGCAGGTCAGCAGAGAGATGTTCGGGGCCCTCTGGCGGGGATTCGACCCCGATGAGGTCCCGATCACCTCGATCACCAACGGCGTGCACGCCCCCACCTGGGTCGCCCCCGAGGTGTGGGAGCTGGCGGCCCGCGCGGCCGGCTCCCAACTGGTGGAGGAGGCCGAGGGGTGGGAGGCCATCGCCCGGATCCCGGCCGACGAGGTGTGGGCGGTGAAGCGGAGGCTGCGGGAGCGACTGATCCAGGATGCCCGTCGCCGGTTGCGCGAGTCCTGGCGTCAGCGCGGGGCCAGTTCGGCGGAACTGGGGTGGGTCGACGAGGTCCTCGATCCCGACGTGCTGACCATCGGATTCGCCCGCCGGGTGCCTTCGTACAAGCGGCTCACCCTCATGCTGCGCGATCCCGAGCGGCTGAAGGCCCTGTTGCTCCACCCCGAGCGACCCGTGCAGCTGGTCATCGCCGGGAAGTCCCACCCCGCCGACGACGGGGGCAAGCGGCTGATCCAGGAACTCGTGCGGTTCGCCGACTCCGCTGACGTGCGCCACCGCATCGTGTTCCTGCCCGACTACGACATGGCCATGGCGGAGATCCTCTACCCCGGCTGCGACGTCTGGCTCAACAACCC
>CAIWTL010000084.1 GCA_903915555.1 uncultured Micrococcales bacterium
ACCGCCGCGGAACACGCAGGTGCGTGGTGCTCGGTCAGGTAGCGGTTCAGGACCTCATGTCGGATGTGGTCCCAGGAAGACTCACCGCCGGCGACGTCCGTGAGCGACGTTCCCTTCGCCTCCTGGTGTCGCCTCCAGATCAGCGTGCGCCACTTCTCGTCCGCCACAGCCGCACGTTCGGGCTCGGCCGCCATCACGAGAGCGGTGGCGTGACGCGACAGGCGGATCGGGTCAGGCGCCAGCCGGCACGCCCGGTCGAGCAGGCGGACGGCCTCGGGTATGTCCCACTCGTCCATCCGCCGTTCGGCCTCGACCTGGGCGATCTCGGCTCCATGGTCGAACAACGATGTCGACGACTGCACCGCTCGCAGATCCGGTACACCCGCCCGGTACAGGACTGGAGGCTGGTCCGGGGTCATGTGGTGGGATGTACCGGTCACGGGATCGACGAGCCGGGGCAGGAGGACCGCATCGGGCTGTCCTGCCGCCTCGATCAACAGCGCGGTCAGGAATCCGGCGGTCGGCTCGGTGGTCGCAGGAAGACGAAGGATCCACGTACCGTCGGCGAACTTCCGATCGCGGGAGGCCTGATCGCTCCCCGAGTCCGGGGCCGGTGCCAGATCCAGCCAGTCGTGGGTGCCCAGGCGGTGCCAGGGGAGGTCTGCGGCGGGCTCGGCGACCATGACGCGCGCCCGCGCTGCGGCCTCCGTGCCGGCGAGTGCGCGCAGACACCGCTCCACATGCACCCATCCCGTCCCACCCAGCTCGAGAAGTATCACGACGTCGGGCGGGGAACCCGGTACGTCGGCGACCGCACCCAGCAGTCCGGGGTGGAGCTCGCCGGAGACAGCTCGTCGGGTGGCCATGGCGTGGTCGATGGCGGCGTCCGCGGGCAGCACACCCGGGTGGGTGGTGGCGTACACCACCGGATCGAACAGAGGCTGGGGGCGACGCAACTCGTGGCGTCCGTGCCGCACGTAGTGTTCCCAGGGATTCGCCCCGCTCCCAGCCACATCCGGGTAGCGCCACAGGTACCAGTCGACATCGAAGTCCGGGTGAGGGTCGCGCCCTTCGTGCCAGCCGCGGGACATGAAATCGCCGAAGGGGTCGGTCTGCGCCGCCGCGACGTCCGGGTATCGCGCTGCGTACCACTCGGGATCGAACAGGGGATGGGGTGTGCGTCCCTCCGATCGGCCGAACCTCTCGAAGTGTTCGGCCGCGGCCATTCCCGACCGGGCAACGTCCGGGTAGTGCTCGAGGTACCAGGCGGGATGGAGCAGCGAATCGTCGGGCCCCGGGCCACCAGAACCCGACTCCTGCCGCCTCCTGAACCAGCGCACCCGGCCCCTCACCGCCTCTGACCCCCACCGTCAGCTCGTGTGCGACCCAGCGTACCCAGATCGCTCCTCGTCACCACGGAATCGTCCGACGGCACGACACAGGGTCACGCTTTCCGAGATAGTCGGTCCATGCCGAAGAGTCATCCCGGAAGCGGTCCCAAGCACGCCCAAGTCGTGGTCCTGTTCGGAGCCACGGGCGATCTGGCGAAACGGAAACTTCTCCCCGGTCTGTTCCACCTGAAGAACTCGGGCCTGATCCCCGGTCTACGGATCGTGGGGGTGTCGATGGACGATCTCAACCGAGATGAGTTCCAGGCGGTCGCTCACAAGTCACTCGACGAGTTCTACACCCGCAACTTCACCGAGGAGGAGTGGGAGTCCTACCGCGACGTCCTCGACTACGTCCCGGTCGGCGCGGGGCCGGCCGCCCTCGCCGAGGCGGTGGCCCGGGCCGAGGCCGACCTTCCCGAGGGCGCGCAGCGGCTCCACTACCTGTCGGTGCCGCCGGCCGCCGCGCTGGCGGCCATCGGGACCATCGCCGAGGCGGATCTGGTCAAGCACTCCAAGGTGATCATGGAGAAGCCGTTCGGCACGGACCTGGAGTCGGCGGAGAAACTGAACCACCAGATCCATCAGATCTTCGCCGAGAAGCAGGTCTTCCGGATCGACCACTTCCTGGGCAAGGAGCCGGCCCTCAACATCCTGGCCTTCCGCTTCGCCAACGGCCTGTTCGAGCCGATCTGGAACCGCAACTTCATCGACCACATCCAGATCGACGTCCCCGAGACCCTGGGGCTGGAGCAGCGTGCCACCTTCTACGAGGGCACCGGCGCCTACCGGGACATGGTGGTGACGCACCTCTTCCAGATCATGGCCTTCATCGCCATGGAACCGCCGACTGCCCTCGAG
>CAIWTL010000085.1 GCA_903915555.1 uncultured Micrococcales bacterium
CGAACGGACCACCGCTGACATCTCGTCGCTGCGGCTGTTCGACCCACGTCACCCCGGACGTGCCGTGGTGGCCGCCGGTGCGCCGTGGTTCATGGCGCTGTTCGGGCGGGATGCCCTGTTGACCTCCTACATGGTGATGCCGTACGACCAGACGCTGGCGATCGGGACCCTCGCTGCTCTCGCGGAGTCCCAGGGGTGCACCGACGACCCCCAGACGGAGGAGCAGCCGGGTCGCATCGTCCATGAGGTCAGGTTCGGTCGCCACGCAACTCTGGCGCTGGGCGGGCGCCACCGATATTTCGGGTCGGCGGACGCGACACCGCTGTTCGTCATGCTGGTCGGGGAACTCTCCCGATGGGGGGCGTCCCCGGAGACGCTTCGGGAGTTCATGCCGGCCGTGGACCGGGCCCTGGAATGGATCACCGGGCCCGGTGATCCGGACGGGGACGGCTTCGTGGAATACCGGCAGGTCTCCCCGCACGGGCTGCACAACCAGGGCTGGAAGGACTCCGCGGACGCCATCTGTCGCATGGACGGTGTGCTCGCCGAGCCGCCGATCGCCCTGTGCGAGGTGCAGGCGTACTGCTATGCGGCGTTCCTGGCCCGGGCCCACCTGGCCAGGCGGTTGAGCGACGGTTCCGCGGGCGAGTGGGAGGACCGCGCAGCCCTGCTCAAGGAGGAATTCAACCGTGCCTTCTGGCTGCCGGACCGCGGCTGGTACGCGATCGCCCTGGACGGCGACAAGGAACCGGTGGACGCACTCGCGTCCAACATGGCTCACGCGATGTGGACCGGGATCGTCGCGCAGGAGAATGCGGCCGCCGTCGCACAGACGCTGACGGGTCCACGGATGTGGACGGGGTGGGGACTACGGACTCTCGGGGAAGGGGCCGTGCGCTTCAACCCGATGAGCTACCACAACGGGTCCGTGTGGCCGCATGACACGGCCATCGCGGCCGCCGGGCTGATGCGGTACGGGTTCGTGGCCGAGGCGACGGGTCTCATCACCGGGCTCCTCGACGCCTCACGTCACTTCGGGGGGCGCCTCCCCGAGCTCTTCTGCGGCTTCTCCCGCGATGAGTTCGACTTCCCCGTCCCCTACCCGACCGCATGCTCCCCGCAGGCGTGGGCGTCGGCGAGTCCGTACCTGATGGTGCGCACGATGCTGAGGATGGATCCGGACGTCCCCGCTGGGATCGTACGACTCGATCCAGCGGTGCCACCGGACCTGCTGCCGCTCGTGGTGTCCAATCTCATGGTCGGCGACAGCCGGGCTTCCGTCACGGCCGACCGCGACGGATGCACCCTCACGGGTCTCCCCACCGGGGTCGAGTGGCGTCGCGACGGGGACATCGTCACCGCCCCATGAGATCGGCGACGAGGCGGGTCAACGCGCCCGCGGGGTCGGGTCCACCGGTGTCGACGACAGACGCCTCGGGCCAGGGTGCCCACTCCTGTGCCATGCGGTCGGCGATGGTCTCGTCGGCCTCGGACAGGTCGGATCCCGCCCGGATCCGGTCACGGATCCGGCCCCTGGCGGTGTCCCGCGCCACCCGGCACTCCACCGCGACGAGAGCGGCGTCGGTGGAGCGGGCCACGGCTGCGGCGCTGCGGCGCTGTTCCGGGTCCGACCAGGACGCGTCGATGACTACGCTGTGCCCACCGGTCAGCAGGGCGGTGGCCCGCCGCAACAGCTCCTCGTAGACCGCGGCGCGCGCTGCGGGGGCGTAGCGCCCCGCACCGAAGGCGCCGGGCCCGACCCCCGGCCCGA
>CAIWTL010000086.1 GCA_903915555.1 uncultured Micrococcales bacterium
CAGGATGCGGACACCGCGGTGGTTCCAGTTGCACAGCGAGAGCGCGGCGCGACCCAGGGTCAGCACGGCGGCGGCGACCCCGCCCGGGATCGCCGCGGGGCTGCTGATGACGCCTGCGGCCGCCAGCACGGACACCACCCCGGCCGCTCCCGCGCCCATGGCGATCACCTTGCCGAGGCTGCGCACCGTCCGCGCGGCCAGGACGATCTCAGTGCCCCACCACCGACGCAACACGGGTCTCCCCAGGTGACGCGCCGGCGATGTCGACGCCGGAGACCCCACCACCGCTCCTGCGCGGTGGTCCGGGCTGTCGGCCTTCGCGGGTGCCGCCCCGGGGGTCACCGACGCCACCGGCGAGGGTTGGGCCGTCGCCAGTGGGGGTGCCGCCGTCAGAAGACTCACGGCGAGCAGCCCGCTCGTCGTCGTCCGTCGTAGTGTGCTGCCCATCGTCACCTCTCCGCCGACCGCCCTGATCGGCTCGCAGCGACCGTAGGCAGTCCGACGCCGATGGCGCGGCCCCCATCCACAGCCTCGGCGCTCGCCCACCGCCACCGAGTCCCTACCGTGGTCGTCGTGACCCCGATCATCACGCTGCCGGGAATCCACGGCTCCGGTCCGACGCACTGGCAGTCGGTCTGGGAGGACCGTGAGCCCGACCGGTTCACCCGGTTCACGCCCTCGGACTGGGACCATCCCGATCTCGACGACTGGGTCGATGCCCTGTCCCGGGCGGTACGGGCAGCCCCGGCCGGCCCGGTGCTCGTGGCACACAGCCTGTCGTGCCTGCTGGTCCCGTGGTGGGTGCGGCGGGGCACCGGTACGGTCCGGGGTGCGCTGCTCGTCGCGCCCGTCGATCCCCTCGCATCCGCCTTCCCCGCGGAGGCCGCAGACTTCACGGATTTCCCCATTCGGCGACTGCCCTTCCCGACGACAGTCGTGGGCAGCGACGACGACCCCTACGCCACGGCGGACTGGAGCCGCCGGTTCGCCGGTCTGCTCGGAGCGGACTACCGGAACCTGGGAGCGCACGGTCACGTCAACGCGGACTCCGGGCTGGGCGACTGGCCCGAGGGCGCCGCCCTCCTGCGTGAACTCGTCGACGCATGACCCGGCACCGTCCGGTCGCCGACCGGGATCGCGGTCGTCCTCTGGACATCGGGGGTCGACGTGCGGTGGGATACCGGTCATGACTCCTCACACCTGGGCCGCCGGCGTTCCCTGCTGGACGGACCTCATGACCCCCGACCCGAGTGCTGTGGCGCCCTTCTACTCTGCCGTCCTCGGCTGGACCTTCACCGAACCCGACGAGAAGTTCGGCGGCTACGTCATGGCGATGAAGGACGGTGCTCCCGCGGCGGGGGTGGGCCCGCTCATGGAGGGATCGCGCTCCGACTGGACGCTCTACTTCGCCAGCGAGAATGCCGACGCCACCGCCGCGCGCGTCAGCGGCGCCGACGGCGCCATGTTCGCCGAGCCCGCCGACGTGGGATCGCTGGGACGCATGTTCGTCGCGACCGACCCCACCGGCGCGGTCTTCGGGGTGTGGCAGGCCAAGGACTTCGCCGGTGCGGCCGTCACCAACGCGCCCGGTGGCCTTGTGTGGGAGGACCTGCGCTCGACCGACCCGGACGCTGCACGCACCTTCTACAACGCCGTCTTCGACTTCGCCTACGACCATGTGAAGGGGGCGCCGTTCGACTACACGTCGTTCGCGACGGCGTCCGACCCCCGCCCGCTGGGCGGTATCGGCAGTGAGGCGCCCGGGACCGACGGCGTCGACTCGCACTGGCTGGTCTACTTCGGGGTCGACGACGTGGCGACGGCGATCACCGCGGCGACCGGGAACGGGGGGGCGGCCCCGGTGCCCGCGTTCGAGACTCCCTACGGCACGATGGCCGGCCTGACGGACCCCGCCGGAGCGGCGTTCTACGTGGTCCAGATGCCGGCGAAGTGACGACCTCGGTCGTCAGTTCCCGGTGAGGCCGAGCGCTCTGACCGATGCGGCGTACAGGGCGGCCGCGGCCTCGTCGTCGAGAGCGTTCGGGCACGGCTGCGCCGGGGCCTCGTGCGCCAGGTAGGACCCACTGATCAGATCGGGTGCGGTCACCGCGTACACGGAGGTCGCGGCTCCCTCGTCGAGCGAGTCCTTGCCGGGGACCTTCATGCCCTCGCGGAGCAACTTCGTCTCGACGATCCCCGGATGGACGGCGAGGAACACCTGGTCGGGGTAGCGGACCGCCCACTGTCGCGTCATCTGCAGCGCCGCGAGTTTCGTGGCGGCGTGCGCCTTGAAGTGGTGCCAGCGGCGCTGTTCGTAGTCGGGGTCCTCGAGATCGATCTCGCCGCGCTGATGGATCGAGGACGAGATCGAGACGACACGCGCGCCCGGCGGCAGCGTGGGGACGAGGAGTTCGGTGAGGAGGGTGGGAGCCAGATGGTTGACCTGCCACATCGTCTCGTGCCCGTCGACCGTGGTCTCACGCTCCCGGCAGTAGACCCCCGCGTTGTTGACGACGGCGTCGATGCCGAGCGGACCCAGTTGGGCCGCCAGGTCCGCCACCTGGTCGAGATCGGCGAAGTCGCTGACGAGTCCCGCGACGGCCGGCTCGCCCACCGTCGCCACAGCATCGGCGACCCGGTCCCCGTCGCGCCCGTGGATGACGACCTCCGCACCTCCGGACGCGAGCAGTTGCGCCGTGCGCAGTCCGATGCCGTCGGTGGACCCGGTGATCAGCACTCTCGTCATGCGGTCAGTGTCGTGGGGTGCCGCTGGGCGCGCACCTCGGTGACCTCCGAAGAGCCCACCGCGGGGATGGACCTGGCAGGATGACGTCATGCAGACAACGGTCAAGTTCTCCCCGTCCTTCGCCATGGCCCAGGTCACCCTCGATCCGAACGAGGTCGTGAAGGCCGAGGCGGGGGCGATGGTGTCGATGCAGGGCGTCGCGATCGAGACCAGCACGCAGGGTGGCTTCATGAAGGGCCTCAAGCGATCGGTGCTCGGGGGCGAGTCGTTCTTCATGAACACCTTCACCGCCAGCCCCCAGGGTGGTCAGGTCTCATTTGCCCCGGACCTCCCCGGTGACGTCGTGGTGTGGGAACTGTCGGGCCAGACGGTGTATCTGCAGTCCGGGTCCTACCTGGCCTCCGCCATGGGGATCGACGTCGACTCGGGGTGGGGCGGTGCGAAGACGTTCTTCAGCAGTGAAGGGCTCTTCATCCTGAAGTGCAGTGGCACCGGGACGCTGATCATCAGCGCCTACGGAGCCATGGACGCCCGGCAGTTGCAGGCGGGCGAGACCGTGACCATCGACTCCGGCCACGTGGTCGGCTGGTCGGACGGCATCACCTACCAGGTACGCAAGGTCGGCAACTGGAAGAGCACGTTCCTGTCGGGGGAGGGGCTCGTCGCGGACCTGACGGGCCCGGGAACGGTCTACCTGCAGACGCGGTCCGCGGACGCCTTCCTCGGCTGGCTCATACCGAAGCTGCCCAAGAGTTCCAACTGACCCGACCGCTCGTGAATCCGTTCACAAGCCGCAGGTAGACTGGGGAACGATCCGGTCCAGCGACCGGATCTGTCGCGTCCACCGTTGGGAAAGAGAACCGTGACCAAGCCAGTCGTGCTCATCGCCGAGGAACTGTCACCCGCCACCGTCGAGGCCCTGGG
>CAIWTL010000087.1 GCA_903915555.1 uncultured Micrococcales bacterium
CCTTGGGCGCCACGACCTGTTCGGACAGGTGCACCGTCCGCTGGCCCAGGGTGGGGCGGAGATGGCGCAGCCGGCGCTCGGGTATCCGTGAGGTCCGCCGGACATCTCGTCGCCCACGGGCGGTCGTCCGCCAGGAGAGCAGCCCGACGGCCGTTCCCGCGAGCTCATCGGCCGCCCGCCGGGGGGCGAGCATCACGAGGGCGAGGAGGCACCTGAGGAGCCCGGCGATGGCCACCCGCACAGCGGTGAAGGGGAGCCGCCACCAGGGCGCGTGGACGAGTGCGGTGATCACCGCCGCCCGACGGTGGCGGTACCGCCGGGATCCACGGTCCGCCACGTCGCGACGGCCTGATGTCGCCGCCCGACGGTGGTGGACGACCGCGGTCGGCGCGACGACGACGCGCTCCCCCGCCCGGCGGGCACGCCAACACAGGTCGAGGTCGGCACCCTCGGCAGGGAACGAGGGGCTGAGGCCACCCAGCCGGTCCCAGATGTCCCGGCGGACCAGCATGCCCGCCGACGACACCGCCATGACGTCGGTGCGGCCGTCGAGCTGGCCCTGGTCGACCTCTCCCCGCCCGACCCCACGTTCGGGCCGACCGGCTCCGGAGAGGGCGACGCCGCACTCCTGCAGGACGTCGGGGCGACCCCAGCCGCGCAGTTTGGGTCCGATCACCGCCGCGTCCGAGAGGTCGTCCGCCTGGTTCAGCAGGCGTTGCAGGGCGTCCGGCGCTGCGGAGCAGTCGTCGTGGAGCAGCCAGACCCAGTCGACGGGGGCGTCCGCCGCCCGCGTCCCCTCCCGCAGGTCGATGTGCTCCGGGTCGTCGCGCAGGTCGATGGTGGTCGCCTCGTCCCGCAGGTCCACCGCCGACGGAGCGTCGAGCCGCCGGACGCCCTCCCGGACGGCGGCGGCGAAGGACGTCCCCGCGGGCAGTTCCACGACCTCGTCGGCGAGGCCCGAAGCCGCCAACAGTTCGACGGTGTTGTCCGTGGATCCCGTGTCGACCATGACGAGCCGGTCGGGACGGCGCTGCAGGCGCGCCAGCGACTCGAGGGCACGCGGTAACCAGCGCTCACCGTTGTGCGCCACGAGGACGGCGGTGACCCGGTGGCGCCGACGCGGGCGACGGATCGGGACATCCGCGAGCAGGGCCGCCTGGGCTGCCGTGCTGCTCATGGATCCTCCGGTGTGGCCCCCGTCACCTGCAGGGTCCTGACACGATAAGCGACGAATCGCCGCCCATCAGGACATTTCGGTCCCCGACCCCCCGGATGTCGGATGTCGGACCGAGGAGTGGCGGATCCCGGGTCGCGTCAGCCGGCGGCCTTCTTGAGGCGCCGGCGCTCCCGCTCCGACAGGCCTCCCCAGATGCCGAAGCGCTCGTCGTTCGCCAAGGCGTACTCGAGGCAGTCCGATCTCACGTCGCAGGACAGGCAGACCTTCTTGGCCTCCCTCGTGCTGCCCCCCTTCTCGGGGAAGAACGCCTCGGGATCGGTCTGCGCGCACAGCGCACGCTCCTGCCAACCCATCTCTTCTGTCTCGGTCATCGGAAGAAAGACCATGTCACCCACCGTGGTGCCTCCTTAATTGCCCCATCCACGGATGTGTCTGCGACCGTCCGACGGATACCCCTACCCGTCGGTCACTCCCCACCCAGGGAGGGTGTCCGGTCGTGGACACGCGTGTAATTACATGGGTGTCATCCTGCCTCGTCAACCCCTGTTCCCATATCTGTGGATAGATCGTGGGCGAAACACGACATCTGGGGCCTTGCCGTCCCGGTCATCCACAGGCGGACCCCGTGATGCTGGTCCGTTCGGGTGACCCGAGGACCGTGTCCCGGCGGCGGTCCCCTTGACACCGTCGTGTCCCCGTCCAGTCCACCTGCGTCCGGTCCACCCCCGTCCAGTCCACCCCCGTCCGATCCACCCCGTCCGATCCACCCCCACCTCCCGCCGTTGCAGTCCCGAAAGAGTCGCAAGCGACTGTTCCCGTCAGAGGCGACTGAACCTTCAGTCGCCTCTGACTCTTCCGGTCGCCGCTGGCTCCCGCCGCGCCATGGTCGCGCAGCAACTGAACCCCGTCACGGTGTCAGCTGCAGTCCCCGGCGCAGGTCCCCGGCGCGGGTTCGTACGGCGTCCTCAGTCACGCGTAGTACCGCAGGGGTCAGGGCACGCTGTAGAGGGTCGACCGTCGGCGGGCGGGCCGACCGATCCCCGCGGCGATGGCAACGAGGTCCGCCTCGGTGCGGGAACTGCCGTGGGCGGAGCCGGCCATCCGGGAGATCGTCTCCTCCATGAGGGTGCCGCCCAGGTCGTCGGCGCCGCCGGTGAGCATGATCTGGCACCCGCGCGGACCGAGCTTCACCCACGAGCACTGGATGTGGTCGATAGCGCCGTGCAGCATGAGTCGGGCCATGGCGTGGACGGCCCGGTTGTCCCGCGCGGTGGGCCCGGGCCGCGCGAGGCCCGCGAGGTAGATCGGGGCCTGCTGGTGGACGAACGGCAGCGGCACGAACTCGGTGAAGCCGCCGGTCTCGTCCTGGATGCGACGCAGGCGACGAAGGTGGCCGACCCAGTGCTCGGGGCCGTCGACGTGCCCGTACATCATCGTGGCGCTCGTCGGGAGGCCGAGGCGGTGTGCCGTGGTGATGACGTCACACCACTCGGCCGCGGGCAGTTTGCCCTTGGTGAGGATCCAGCGCACGTCGTCATCGAGGATCTCGGCGGCGGTACCGGGAAGCGAGTCCACGCCGGCGTCGCGGGCCTCCGTCAGCCATTCGGCCACCGACATCCCGGACCTGCTGGCGCCGCTGACGACCTCCATGGGGCTGAAGGCATGGAGGTGGATCCCGGGGACCCGCCGTTTGACCTCCCGGGCGAGGTCGAAGTAGGCGGTCCCCGGCAGATCGGGGTGGATCCCCCCCTGCATGCAGATCTCGCTGGCGCCCGCCGCGGCAGCCTCGGCCACCCGGTCGCCCACCTGGGTCAGGCTCAGGGTGAAGGCATCGGCGTCGTCCGCCCGTTGCGCGAACGCACAGAACCGGCAGCCCGTGTAACAGACGTTCGTGAAGTTGATGTTCCGGTTGACGACGTAGGTGACGTCAGGACCGGTGACGTCGGCGCGGACATCGTCGGCGAGGGCTGTCAGTTCGTCGAGGGCCGCGCCGTCGCACGACATCAGGGCCACCGCGGCGGCGCCGTGACGGGGATCTGCGAGTGCAGCGGGGTCCTCATGGGCGAGGGCCAGCGCCGAACGGACGTCGGAGTCCATCACGACGCCCGGGGCCCGGGTGGTCACGCGGTCGGCGACGGCTGACCAATCGCCGTGGACGGTCATGGCGTCCGACCGCCGGTCGGTGAGACGGCCGCTGCGGTCGATCGCGATCGCCAGGTCGGTGCGCCCCCCCGAGTTGCGCGCGGCGAAGCCCTCGTAACCCGGGTCCGGCTCCTGCCATGCGATCCCGGTCGGCCGGACGGGTACGTCGGCGAGGCCGTCTGCAGCGGCGAGCGCCGACACGTGCGGATGCAACCGGGGGTCGATCCAGGTCTCCCGATCCCGGACGTACCCGGGATGGGCGGTCAGCCGGGGAACCAGGCGCAGTCCGGCGTCCGCGACGAGCTCGGTCAGGTCCGCCAGATGGGGCCACGGCCGCTCCGGATTGACATGGTCCGGGGTGACCGGGCTGACCCCCCCGAGATCATCGGCGCCCGCGTCGAGGAGCGCGACCACGGTTCCGGGGTCGCTCAGGTTGGGAGGCACCTGCAGCCTCGTGCCCGGTCCCAGGAGCAGCCGGGCGGTGGCCACGGTCGCGACGTACGCGTCCCGGTCCAGGTCCCGCCGGTCGTGGGCTGCCGTGCCGGGCTTCGCGCGGAAGTTCTGGACGAGCACCTCCTGGATGTGGCCGTACTCCCGCGACAGCCGCCGCAGGGCGATGAAGGAGTCGACGAGCTCCTCGGGGGTCTCCCCGATCCCCACGAGGACCCCGGTCGTGAACGGGATCCCCAGCCGGCCCGCGTCCTCGATCATCCGGAGGCGAACGGTCGGATCCTTGTCCGGGGAGCCGTGATGGACCTGGCCCGGCTCCGTCAACCGGGGCGACACCGACTCGAGCATCAGACCCATGGACGGCGCGACGGGTCGCAGCCGGCGCAACTGCTCCCACGACAGCACTCCGGGGTTGAGGTGCGGGAGGAGCCCGGTCTCCTCGAGGACGGTCACCGCAGCGGCGCGCAGGTACGAGACGGTGTCGTCGTACCCGGCGGCGGACAGCCATTCCCGGGCCTGGGTCCAGCGGGTCTCCGGGGTGTCGCCCAGCGTGAAGAGCGCCTCGGCGCACCCCGCTACCGCACCCTGCCGGGCCAGGTCCGCGACTTCCTCGAGCCGTAGGTACATGTCGTCGCCCTGCCGTCTGAGCTCCGCCGGGGACGCGGCGAAGGTGCAGTAGTGGCAACGGTCCCGGCAAAGGCGGGTGAGGGGGATGAACACCTTGGGCGAGTAGGTCACGACGCCCGGCCTGCCCGCCTCGACCAGTCCGGCATCCCGGACCCTGGCCGCCGCCGCCGCGAGCCGGCGCAGATCGTCACCCCTCGCCGACAGCAGTGCCACGGCCTCTCCCCGGTTGAGGCTCACCCCACGCTCGGCACGCACCAGGGCGCGCTGCGTCTCGC
>CAIWTL010000088.1 GCA_903915555.1 uncultured Micrococcales bacterium
ATCGAAGGAGGGTGCATGCGTGAGCACTTCCACGACCAACTCGACGCTGTCACCGACGAACTCGTCCAGATGACGCGTCTGGTGGGGTCGGCGATCAACCGGGCGACCCAGGCGCTCCTGGACGCCGACCTCCAGTTGGCGGAGTCGGTCATCGAGGGCGACGAGGCGGTCGATCTCCTGGCCGCCGAGATCGACGACCAATGCTTCGACATCGCCGCCCGGCAGGCACCCGTCGCCACCGATCTGCGCGTCATCATGAGCGGGATCCGCATCTCCATGTCCGTCGAGCGGATGGGTGATCTCGCGAAACATGTCGCCAAACAGACCCGCCTGCGTTACCCGAAGTCCAGCATCCCTCCCGAACTCCGGGGCACCTTCGCCCAGATGGGTGGCCTCGCCGAGGCGATCTGCAGCAAGACGGGGATGGTCATCCTCACCAAGGACGTCAGCCACGTGGCAGCCGTGGAGTCCTACGACGATCAGATGGATCGGCTCCACCGTGAACTGTTCGGCATCGTGATGGCGCCGGACTGGCCGCACGGCGTCGAGGAGGCCATCGACGTCACTCTGCTGTCGCGGTACTACGAGCGTTTCGCCGACCATGCTGTCACCGTCACGAAGCGGATGGTCCACATCGTGACGGGCAAGAGCTACGCCGAGGTCAGCGTCGATCCCCTCACCGCCATCATGGAGACGGGCGGCTGAGTTCCGCCCCGCTTGCGTCGAGGTCGCCGGGGAATCACCATGGGCCGCCGGATGTTGTCGGTACCGGACTGCGAGTGGCGGACTGTGACGGAAGTGAGGGTGACGTGCTGCGGATCCACCCTGCTGATCTCCGGATCGCGCTGATCAGCATGCACACGTCCCCCCTCGCCCAACCCGGATCGGGGGACGCCGGGGGCATGAATGTCTACGTCGCCCAGACCGCACGGCTGATGGCCGAGGCGGGGGCGCAGGTCGACGTCTTCACCCGGGCGAACTCCTCCGCGCAGCCCGAGGTCGAGTCGCTCGCCCCCGGCGTCACCGTCCACAATCTCCCCGCCGGGCCGTTCGACGGTCTGCGCAAGGAGGATCTGCCGAGCCAGGTGTGCCCCTTCACCGCGGAACTGATGCGGGTGAGCGCCGCCAGACCGGAGGGCTGGTACGACCTCGTGCACAGTCACTACTGGTTGTCCGGCCAGGTGGGCTGGCTCGCGGCGCAGCGGTGGAACGTCCCGTTGGTGCACTCCATGCACACGATGGCGAAGGTCAAGAACTCGCATCTCGCCCACGCCGACACCCCCGAGCCGCTCGCCCGCGTGGTCGGTGAGGAGCAGGTGGTCGCCGCGGCCGACGCGCTGATCGCCAACACCGCCGACGAGCGGTTCGACCTGGTCCGCCACTACGACGCGCGACCCGACTCGGTGCACGTCGTCCACCCCGGCGTCGACCTCGACACCTTCTCCCCCCGCGACCGTGCCGCCGCGCGGGTGCGCACGGGGCTGTCGCCCGCCGAGAAGATCATCCTCTTCGTCGGCCGGATCCAGCCGCTGAAGGCGCCTGATCTCCTCGTCCGAGCGCTGGCGGATCTGCTCGACCGGGAGCCCGGGCGCCGACCGGAGGTGCGCCTGGTCGTGTGCGGTGGACCGTCCGGCAACGGGTTGGAGCGGCCGCATGAACTGGCCGAACTCGCGAGGAACCTCGGTGTGGCCGATCGAGTCACCTTCCTGCCGCCCGTGGCCCCCGCACTGCTCGGCGACCTCTACGCAGCTGCCGATCTCGTCGCCGTCCCCTCGCACTCGGAGTCGTTCGGGCTCGTCGCCCTCGAGGCGCAGGCGACAGGGACTCCGGTGGTCGCGGCGCGGGTCGGCGGACTGCAGACCGCGGTGTCGCACGGGCGCAGTGGTCTGCTCGTCGACGGGCACGGGGTCCGACAGTGGGCGGATGCGCTGGGGTCGCTGTTGGCCGACGACGGTCTGCGCAGGTCGCTCGCCGTGGGCGCCAGACCCCACGCGGAGAAGTTCAGTTGGGCGGCCACGGCCGCGGGCACACTGTCCGTGTACGGCGAGGCCCTGACCCGCGCGAACAGCGTCCTGCAGGTCGCCAACTAGTCGGGAGCAGGGATGACGACGCCGGACAGCATCATCCGGGACTACCTGACGGACGGTGGTTTCGAGTTCGAGGAGACCGCGCCGGGCAAGTTCGTCGTCGAGATCCCCGGTGAACGGAAACTCCGCACGACCACATCGGTCGTGGTCGGGGAACACTCCGTCAGCGTCAATGCCTTCGTCGCCCGGTGCCCCGACGAGAACCATGCGGGCGTCTACCGCTGGCTGCTCGAACGCAACGCCCGGATGTTCGGCGTCGCCTACAGCGTCGACCATCTCGGTGACATCTACCTCGTCGGACGGATCCCGCTGGCCTGTGTCGCCCCCGACCTGCTCGACACCGTGCTGGGCCAGGTGCTCGCGCATGCCGACGGTGACTTCAACATCATCTTGGAGAAGGGATTCGCCAGTGCCATCGCGGCGGAATGGCGCTGGCGCCTCGCGCGGGGGGAATCGACCGCGAACCTGGCGGCCTTCCGGCATCTCGCCCCCGATACGGCAGAATCCGACTCATGACGATGACCCTGATCCTGCTGCGCCACGGCCAGAGCGAGTGGAATGCCGAGAACCTTTTCACCGGATGGGTCGACGTCGACCTGACGGAGAAGGGCACTGCGGAGGCCCGCCGCGGTGGGGAGCTGCTCGCGGCCGGCGGTCTGCTGCCCGATGTCCTGCACACGTCCCTCCTGACCCGCGCCATCCGCACGTCCGACCTCGCCCTCGACGCTGCCGGCCGGTCGTGGATACCCGTGCGGCGGCACTGGCGGCTCAACGAGCGCCACTACGGGGCCCTGCAGGGGAAGAACAAGGCCGAGACACTCGCCGAATTCGGTGAGGAGCAGTTCATGCTGTGGCGTCGCGCCTACGACACGCCGCCCCCGCCGATCGACCCGGACAGCGAATTCGCCCAGACCCATGACCCCCGCTACGCCTCGCTGGCGCCGGAGCAGATGCCCGCGTCGGAGTGCCTCAAGGACGTCGTCGACCGGATGCTGCCCTATTGGTACGACGCGATCGTCCCGGACCTGCGCGACGGCCGCACCACACTGGTCACCGCCCACGGCAACTCCCTGCGCGCGTTGGTCAAGCACCTCGACGGCATCAGCGACGAGGACATCGTCGGCCTCAACATCCCGACAGGTATCCCGTTGGTGTACCGCCTCGATGACAACCTGCGCCCCATCGTCCCCGGTGGCGAGTACCTCGATCCCGAGGCCGCCACCGCGGCGGCTGCGGCGGTGGCCGCGCAGGGACGGTCGTGACGCCGGAACTGGCGCAGCGGCTCGACCTGCTCGACGAGCGGCTCGCGTCGCTCGGCTCCGTCGTGGTCGCCTTCAGCGGGGGCGCGGACTCCGCGTTCCTGCTCGCCGCGGCAGTCCGCTCGCTGGGCGCCGACCGGGTCGTGGCCGCGACCTCGACCGCCGACTCCCTGGCCACGGGTGAATGGGAGGCCGCACACCGCTTCGCGCTGGGGCTCGGGGTCGAGCACATCGCCGTCGCCACCGACGAGATGGACCGGCCCGGATACCGGGCCAACGGCGCCGATCGCTGTTACCACTGCAAGGCGTCGCTCGGCGACGAGTTGTCCGGCATGGCCGCCCGGCGTGGACTACGGCACGTGGCGGTGGGCACCAACGCCGACGATCTCGCGGAACCCCATCGACCGGGCCTGCGGGCATCGGCCGAGCGGGGCATCGTCACGCCCCTGGCCGACGTCGGCCTCGGCAAGGCCGACGTCCGCGCCGCCTCACGTGATTGGGGCCTGGCGACCTGGGACAAGCCGCAGGCGGCCTGCCTCGCGAGCCGCATCGCCTACGGCGTCGCCGTGGACCCGGAGCGGTTGGCCAGGATCGATCGGGCGGAGGCCGCCGCGCGTACGGAGTTGCAGGAGGCGGGTCTGGCCGTCCGCAATCTCCGGGTCCGCGACCTCGGCGAGGACGCCCGCATCGAGGTCGACGCGACCCTCGTCGACAGCGTCGGTGGCACACGGCTCGTGGCGGTCGTCGTCGCCGCCGGGTTCCGCAGTGCGGAGGTGGATCCCCGCGGCTTCCGCAGTGGATCACTCAACGACGACCTGTCGCCGACCGACCTGCGACCCGGCCGCGCGGCCGCGAGTTCGTGGGATCTTCCCCTCGTGGACTAGCCTTGTCCCGGCGGAGCAACCGCCGATCATGGATCCCCCGGGGTCCTGGGATGAGGGAGCGCATCGTGCCCACCGGTCGCGTCAGATTCTTCAACGCCGAGAAGGGCTTCGGCTTCCTCACCACAGAGGACGGCGAGGACGTCTTCGTCCATATCTCCGCCCTGCCGGCAGGCACCACGCAGTTGCGCCAGGGCACACGTGTCGACTTCAGCGTCGCCGAGGGGCGTAAGGGGAAGCAGGCGCTGTCGGTCACGATCCTCGAGGCTCCGCAGTCCGTCGTGAAGGCAGGCCGTCGGCCGGCCGAGGAACTGGCCGTCATCCTCGAGGATGTCATCAAGACCCTCGACGGGGTGTCCAACCAGTTGCGCAAGGGCCGCTACCCCGATGACGCGAAGGCGCAGCGCACCGCCCAGGTGCTCCGTGCCGTCGCAGACGACCTCGACGTCTGACGCCGGAGGAGCCGCCCGGCCGGGACTCAGGCTGCCTCGGGCTCCAGTCCGACGATCCACACGCCCCGGATCTTGGTGTCCTGGCCGGACACGATCTGCAGGGGCAGGGCCTGGCTGCCCAGTTGGAGGGGAAGGGTGAATCGGAAGTAGTTGGTCGTCAGCGGGGACTCCGAGAGGGACTGGCCCCCGATGACGATGTTCCACCCCGACTCCGCCACGACCGGATCCACGCTGATCCCGACTGTGTTGCCGGGCACTGCCGGCAACGTCTGGATCCCCTGGGTGGTCTGCCCCCGCAGGATCTCGTCGGCGCACTCGCCCGGTGTGAGCTGATCGGAGTCGAAGGCCCAGCACAGGGCCTCGGATCGGATGCTGGATGTGCCGCTGAACACGGTGATCCCCGGCGCGGGCTTCTCGCAGCCCGTCACCGTCATGGCGACAGCTGCCAGACCGGCCAGTCCGAGTACGGGTACGCGACGCATGGAGCCTCCAGAAGATCCGGCGGACAGCCTATCGGCCACTCCGGCGGCGTCAGGAATGACCCATGTCCAGCTCGTCGACCACGAGGTCGTCGACGACAGTGGGGACCCGCCCGGGACGGGCCGCAGCGGGTGTCGCTTCCGAGTGTCCCCCGCAGCCGTGGTCGAACGACACGACACGGCCGTCGGCCGGAGACAGCAGATTCGTGCAGATGCCGAACATCTGACCCAGGGGGCCTCCCATCGTCAGCAGCCAGCCGCAGGTGCCGCACGGCCCCGGAGCCGACTTGGCCAGCGGGCTGCGGGGCCCGTGCTCCCCGGAGTACCAACGCGACGCCGCGGATTCCCGGCCGTAGGCCGACGGCACCCGACGGCGCTGCAGGGCGGGTTCCCAGTTGACCGGGTGCAGCGGACCGGGGTCCAGGACCTCTGCCAGATCGTCCTCCCCGCTCCACCCGGGGGCGAGTCGCGCGTCGTCGGGCGCGGTCGGCGCCACCGCCCCCGCGGTCAGATCTCCGGGACGGAGCCGGTCGGCCCAGGGGACCCAGGCGGGCGGCACGAGGGCCTCGATCCCCGTGGCGAGGGTCACCTCGTTGACGGTGACCCGCCGTGACCGACTGGCCCGCGTGACCGATACGTGCCACTCCCACCCGGGGTAGCCGGGGAGGGTGCAGACGAACCGGTGGGTCACGACCCGCTCGTCGTCGGCATGCGTCCCGAGGTGGGTGCCGACCGCCTCGGGGCCATGATCCGCGAGAACGGCCTGCCATGCCTCGTCCTGGGCGGCGGCGCAGATCGGGTCGGCACTCAAGAGGTCGGTGGCCCGCACGATGGTGGTGGTCATGGGCTGATTCTCCTACAGATCGGGGACTGCTGGATCGGGGATCGCACCGAGCGTCAGGACAGGCTCAGGAAGAGTCGCTCGAGTTTCTCGGGGCTCACGGGAGGATCCTCCCCGCGTGCCTGCGCCGCGGCGCACTGCTGGAGACCGTCGCTGACGACCTTGAGCCCGGCCCGGTCGAGGGCCTTGCTCACCGCGGCCATCTGCGTGACGACATCGGTACAGTCCCGACCCTCGTCGATCATGGTGATGATCCCCGCCAACTGGCCCTGGATCCGCTTGAGACGGTTGGTCACCTCGACACGGCACGTGTCATCCAGTTGCATCGCTCTGCTCTCCTTCGGCCAGGGGTGCTCCCCGGCGTTCCTCGCGCGAGACCCGCACCCAGACGTGCCCCGCGGTCTGTTCCCCGATCTCGGTGTCGTCACCGTCGATCCCGACCAGGACCACATCCTGACCGCGCCGGCAGGTGACCTCCGAACCCACCAGGAGACCCGACCGGCGGAAGGACTCGACCGCTGACTCGTCGGCCTGTGCCGACTCCTCGATGCGCAGCACGGTGACACGTCGGACGTTACTCCCCGCCGCGGCCAGAAGTGTCACCTCGGGCGAGTCGTCAACCGGGCTCCTCGGCGTCGCCTCGGGCAACAGTTCGTCGAGGGCGGGGATCGGGTTGCCGAAAGGGGACGTGGTCGGGTTTCCCAGGACGTGCAGGAGGCGTCGCTCGACCTCGTCGCTCATGACGTGCTCCCACCGACAGGCTTCCGCGTGGACCCGATCCCACGGCAGGCCGATCAGATCGACGAGCATGCATTCCGCCAGTCGGTGTTTGCGCATGACGCGTGCGGCTCGGGAGCGCCCCGACTCGCTCAGCTCGATGATGCGGTGCTCGCCCACCGCGAGGAGGCCGTCCCGCTCCATCCGCGCCACCGTCTGGGACACGGTCGGCCCGCTCTGGTCGAGGCGTTCCGCGATGCGCGCGCGCATCGGCGGAATGCCCTCCTCCTCGAGTTCGTACACCGTGCGCAGGTACATCTCGGTGGTGTCGATGAGATCTCCCACCCGTACTCCCTGCGCTCGTCCGTCGGTCCCGGCTCCCTCCCATTGTGGCCCCCGGGGTTCGGTGATGGCGAAGTCGATCGGATCGCGGGGATCCATCGGGCTGCCGGAACCTTCCGGCGGCCCGATCCCGTTACCTGACCGGACCGGGGGGGCATGTGGAGGGCCTCTCACCCATTTCCTGACAAGGAGGCCCCGTCATGAAGTTCCTCAAGCCCGTCGTCGCCGCCGCTACGGTGGCCACCGCCGCCACCCTCTTCACCGCTCCCGCGCTGGCCGCCCCCGCTGCCCCCGCTGACACGGGTAGCAGCGATGTCACCGCTGAACAGCTGCAGGGCGTTATGGGCACCCGACTGGTGCTGCGCAACACCACCGACAAGCCGCTGGCCGTCTACACCACCGATAAGGGCAACGTGCGTACGCACAAGGAGTACGACCAAGGCATCCTGTACCCCGACCAGCAGATGACACTCACCGGCTACAACTGGGGAACCGCCGAAAACGGCTATGACGTCTTCGTGCGGCTGTACACCACCAAGGAGCAGAACGGTTCGCGCGTGCGCGACACTCTGGTCAACATGATCGCGGCCCACAATCCCTGGGGCGCCAGTCCGTATCTGAGGCTGTACGGCGGTTGCAACTCCTACAACGCCGCCTACTACGGACTCCAGCTCCTGAGTGAGCATGAGACCCACGACAACTACCACCTCAAGGGCACCCAGTTCCGTGCCTGGATCCACCGCGACGGCGACGTCAGCGGCGACGACTTCAAGACCCTGAAGGTCACCCTGAAGGACGTCGACACCACGCGCGCCGGCCATCCCGAGGACTGATGCTCCGCCGGCCGGCCCGAAGCCAGGCCATGACGGCTGCCCAGTCGAACGTGACCTCGAGTCGTGCCGGAGCCTGCGCCCCACGCGGCAGGCTGTGGGCGCGGTCGGGACAGGAGAGGGCGGGCTGGTCCGGGTGCGTGACGTGCCGACACGCGCGCTTCGGCCTACGGTGGCGACGTGGTTGACATCGTGTGGTTCCGCCGCGACCTGCGGCTGGGCGACAACGGCGCGTTGGCCGCCGCAGACCAGGACGTGGTTCCCCTCTTCGTCCTGGACCCGGTTCTGCTGACCTCCGCCGGCGGGGTCCGGCGGGAACGGCTCCTCGCCTCCCTGCGTTCCCTGGACTCGTCCATCCGGGAGTCCGGGGGTGCCGGGCTGCTGATACGCCGGGGCGACCCGGTCGACGTGCTGCCCGCCGTGGCCGGCGAGGTCGGGGCGGATCGGGTCCTGGTGTCGGGTGACTACTCGCCGTTCGGGCTGCGCCGCGACCGGCGGGTGGCGGAGGCCCTGTCCGTGGCGGAGGTGGCGATGGCCAGTCGGGACACCCCCTACCTGCATCCCCCCGCAACCGTCCGCAAGGGCGATGGCGGTCCGTTCTCGGTGTTCACCCCGTACTGGCGGGTGTGGTCCGGTCTGTCGGTGCCCGCGCCGGTGCAGTCCTCGCCGCGTTTCGTCACCCGACTGCCGCCCGACGACCTCCCCTCCGATGCGCCGTCGCGTCATCCGCCGTCGGATGACCGGTCGCTGGGCGACGGTGCGGTGGGGGAGGCGGCGGCGCTGGCCACCCTGACGGGATTCGCGGACTCGGGTGCGGCGGCCCGCTACGACGACGACCGCAATCGTCTCGATCTGCCGGGTACCAGCCAGTTGGGAGCGGCGCTGCACTTCGGGGAGATCCACCCGCGGACCGTGCTCGCTCACGTCGGCGCCGACACCGCGTTCGTGCGGCAGATGTGCTGGCGCGACTTCTACGCCGACGTCCTCTACCGCCGACCCGACGCCGCATGGCACAACGTGGACCGGCGCTTCGACGCACTGCCGTGGCGCGACGACCGGTCCCAGTTCGACACCTGGTGTGCCGGGCGCACCGGTTACCCGGTCGTCGATGCCGGGATGCGCCAACTCGCCCAGAGCGGGTGGATGCACAACCGGGCCCGGATGATCGTCGCGTCGTTCCTGACGAAGGACCTGTTGCTGCCCTGGCAGTGGGGGGCGCGTTGGTTCCTCGACCACCTGGTCGACGGGGACGTGGCCAGCAACAGTCTCGGGTGGCAGTGGTGCGCGGGAACGGGCATGGATCCATCGCCCTACTACCGCATCTTCAACCCCGTGCTCCAGGGGGAGCGCTTCGACCCCGACGGCGCTTACGTCCGACGCTGGGTCCCCGAACTGGCCCACCTGCCCGGACGTGCGGCGCACACCCCGTGGGACCAACCCACCGGCTACGACCACGGCTATCCCCGGCGCATGGTCGACCACGCCCGTGCCCGTGACGACGCGCTCGATGCCTATCGCGCGGTCAAGGCGGCACGGGAGCGTGCCACGACCTGACCCACGACGTCCCGGCCGACCTGCCCACCGGGGGAACCCGAACGTGGCAGACTTCAGCGATGCTCGCGTTCACGGTCGTGGCCCTCAAGGGGGGCGTCGGCAAGACCACCGTGACGCTCGGGCTGGCCGAGTCCGCGGCGCGGCGCGGCCTCCGCGTGCTCGTGGTCGACCTCGACCCCCAGGCCAACGCGACCCTGGGCCTCGACCCCCCCGAGGTCAGGTTCACCACCAGTGACGTCCTGGCCGATGCGCGCGACGGCATCGCCGCCGACGCCGTGACCCGCAGCGGGTGGGGACCGTCGGTGGACCTCGTCCCCGCGGAGCCGGCGCTGGAGCATCGGAACCGACCCGGTGACGCGGCCTCGGCGCTGCGCCTGCGGCGGGCCCTCCGGGGTGTCGCCGACGACTACGACCTGGTGCTCATGGACTGTCCGCCCTCTCTGGGCGAGATCACCCGCAACGGGCTGGCGGCCGGCACGCACGCCGTTGTCGTGACCGAGCCCGGGTACTTCGCACTCAACGGCGCCGAGCAGGCGCTCGAGGCGATCACCGTGGTCCGGGACAACTCCAACCTGAGGTTGCGGGCGCTGGGGATCGTGGTGAACCGCATGCGCTCCACGGTCAGCGAGCACAAGTACCGTCTCCGCGAACTCGAGGAGGCGTATCCGTCCCTGCTGGTCCGGCCGCCGATCCCCGAACGCTCGATCATCCAACGGTCGGAGGGTGCGGGGGTGCCCTTCCGGGCCAACGGCCGTTCCGGCGCCGCCGTGGGCGCCATCTTCGACAAGGTCTTCGGCGAGCTCTACGACAGGGCTCAGACGGGAGTGAACCGGTGAAACCCCAACCGCGTCCGGCGCTGAAGCGCGCCGAGGACGCCGACCTGCATCCGGCCCTCGCGGTTGCCCCGTCCCAGCTGCCCACCCAGCTGGGGCGCGATACCCCGGACACTGTCGACGTCGCGGTCGATCGCGATGTCGACAGCAAGAAGTCGAAGGGGAAACGCAAGGGCAAGCGCAAGAATGATGCGGACGATTCCCGCGACCGGCGTTTCCTGTCCGCCGGACGGGCCACCTCGGATGTCCTGCGGCCCCAGGAGCGCGCGAGCGACAAGCCGGTCAAGTTGTCCGTGAAGGTCCCCAAGCGCGTCCGCAAGGAGATCCACGCGATCGCGAAGCACTCCGGGACCAGTGTGGACGCCATCGTGGCGCAGGCCCTGTCCGAGTGGCTCGGCGATCCACGCCGATGGTGAATCGCGACGCGTTCGAGCGCGTCAACTACGAGGTGCCCGGGCTCGCCGACGACGAGGTCGCGAACGCACCGCTTGAGCAGTTCGGGCGCTGGCTCGACGAGGCCGTGGCCGCCGGGGTCAAGGAGCCCAACGCCATGTCGCTGGCCACCTGCGGCCCCGCCGGTCCCGTGGTCCGGGTCGTGCTGGCCAAGGTCGTGGACGACTCCGGCGTGGTGTTCTACACCAACCTGGAATCCGACAAGGCCGCGGACATCCGCCACGACCCGCGTGTGGCGCTGTGCTTCGCGTGGCTGCCCCTGCACCGCCAGGTTCGCATCACCGGGGCCGCCGCCGAAGTGCCGCGCAGCGAGGTGGATGACTACTTCGCCACCCGCCCCCGGGGCGCGCGGATCGGGGCGTGGGCATCCCCCCAGTCGCGGCCCCTCGACAGTCGGGAGGACCTGCTGCGGCGTGTGGCGGACGCCGAGGACCGGCACCCCGGCGACCCGGTGCCCACGCCGCCCCACTGGGGAGGATTCCGGGTCACGGCCGGGAGCGTGGAGTTCTGGCAGGGCCAGCCGTCGCGGCTGCATGACCGCCTGCGGTTCGATGCGATCACCCCGGGCGCACTCCTCTCGGATCCCGCGGGGTGGCACCGGGTCAGACTGGCCCCCTGACCCGGAAATCCGGAGGTGGTGCAGCGTCGCCGCGGGGCATCGGGTTGAATCGGCGTGAGGAAGGGAGGGCACATGGCGGAGTTCGTGCCGGGGCTGGAAGGCGTCATCGCCTTCGAGACCGAGATCGCTGAGCCGGACAAGGACGGTGGCGCCCTGCGATACCGCGGCGTCGACATCGAGGACCTCGTGGGGCGGGTGTCGTTCGCCAACGTGTGGGGTCTGCTCGTCGACAACGAGTTCAACCCCGGGCTCCCTCCCGCCGAGCCGTATCCCATCCCGATCCACTCCGGTGATGTGCGCGTGGATGTCCAGTCCGCCATCGCGATGCTGGCGCCCGGCTGGGGGTTGCGGCCACTGCTCGACTGCGACGACGACACCGCGCGCGAGAACCTCGCCCACGTGTCGGTCATGGCAATGTCCTTCGTGGCGCAGTCCGCCCGTGGGCTCGGGGTGCCGATGGTGCCGCAGGCCCAGATCGACCAGGCGTCGACCATCGTCGAACGGATGATGATCCGGTGGCGCGGGGAGCCGGATCCGCGTCACGTGGAGGCCGTGGATGCCTACTTCGTCTCCGCTGCGGAGCACGGCATGAACGCGTCGACCTTCACCGCACGCGTGATCGCCTCGACCGGTGCAGACGTGGCGGCCGCCATCAGCGGCGCCGTCGGCGCCATGTCGGGGCCGCTGCACGGCGGCGCCCCCTCCCGTGTCCTCGGGATGATCGAGGAGATCGAGCGCACCGAGGACCCCCGGGGCTACGTCAAGGGGGTCCTGGACCGTGGGGAGCGCCTCATGGGTTTCGGGCACCGCGTATACCGCGCCGAGGATCCCCGCGCGCGGGTTCTGCGACGCACCGCGCGGGAGTTGGATGCTCCGCGTTACGAGGTGGCGGCTGCCCTCGAG
>CAIWTL010000089.1 GCA_903915555.1 uncultured Micrococcales bacterium
CGGCCAGATCGACGCCGCGGTGGCCCGGCAACCAATCCGGCTCCGGGGGGTCGAATTCCCGGACCACGGGACCGGGCACGGGCCACCACATCGCCGCCTGCGCCGGGTGGCCCGAGGCTGGGAGGACGACCATCGGTACCGACGTGAGGATGGCGGCGAAGGACAGGTGGCGTGACATGTCGCCACTGTGGGGCCACCGGGCCACGGTCGGACCCCGGCGGTGGATCTGTGGATCGGGGGCACCCACGCCCGCTGGGGATGCCGGACAGCGGGAACGCTGGACAGGGGCTCAGGCGTCGGCCAGCTGCGCGCGCAGCTGCATGACCGCCTTGGTGTGCAGTTGACAGGCCCGCGACTCGGTGACCCCGAGGACCTGGCCGATCTCACGCAGGGTCATCCCCTCGTAGTAGTACAGGGAGATCACGATCTTCTCCCGCTCGGCCAGACCCGAGACCGCCTGGCCCAGGATCTCCTTGGTCTCCTCGGCTTCGAAGAGAGTGACCGGGTCGTCGGCACGATCGTCGGCGATGGTGTCGCCCAGGCTGACCCGGTCGGACTTGTCGCCGCCGATGGACAGGAGTTCGTCGAGGGCCGCCACGTGGACGTAGGACACCTGGCGGAAGATCTGCCGCAACTGCTTGACCGTGATGTCCAGCTCATCGGCGACCTCGTCATCGGTGGGGTTGCGCCCGAGGTCCGACTGGAGTTTCTGGTAGGCGCGCTCGACGTCGCGCGCCTTCTGACGCACCGACCGGGGCACCCAGTCGTAGCTTCGCAACTCGTCGATGATGGCCCCGCGGATACGTGACACCGCATACGTCTCGAACTTGATCGCGCGGTCGGGCTGGTACTTCTCGATGGCGTCGATGAGACCGAACATGCCATTGGAGACGAGGTCGGCGGGATCGACAGAGGACGGCAGTCCGACCCCGACACGACCCGCGACATACTTCACCAGCGGCGCGTAGTGAAGGATCAGCCGCTCCCGGATGGCCCGGTCACCGGTCTCCTTGTACTCACCCCACAGTTGCTGCAGCTGGGCCTCGATCGCCCCCGGCTCCGCGGGCTCCACGAGGTCGGCCTCGGGCTCGACGAACCCACCCTCCGCTTCCGTGAGGTCGCTGTGCGTGGTGATGACGTCCGTCCCGGAGTCCGTGGGGTCGCCCCCCGGCGCGTCGACGGACGCGCCGTCATGCGCGGGGGTGGGCCTGCTCATACGTCATCCTCAACCGTTCGACCGACACATGCGTGTAGATCTGCGTCGTTGCGAGACTAGCGTGCCCGAGGAGCTCTTGTACCGAGCGCAGATCGGCGCCCCCTTCCAGCAGATGCGTCGCTGCGGAGTGACGCAATGCGTGCGGTGCGATGTCCGGCACGTCGGGAAGCAGGCGGAGGAGGCGGTGGAGCCGGGCCCGCACCCGCCGTTGGTCGACGCGACCCCCGCGGGGGCCGAGGAACACCGCCTCCCCGGACCGCGGACCGGCCCACCGCGGCCTCCCCTCCCGCAGCCACACCTCGAGCGCCCGCGCGGCCGGTGGGCCGAAGGGGACCGTACGCTCCTTGTCGCCCTTGCCGATGACGCGGAGGGTGCGCCGGGGGAAGAAGACATCGTCCAGATCGACACCACACAGTTCCGAGACACGGATGCCGGTCGCGTAGAGCACCTCGAACATCGCCGCGTCGGCCAGGACAGCAACGGAATCATCATCGGCGCCGGCCGCCGCAGCCAGCACCTCGTCCACTTCATCCTGGGACAGCACACCGGGCAGGGTCCGGGCGCCACGAGGCGCCTGTAGACGCAGTCCGGGATCGTGGGCGAGGCGCCCGGTGTCGTGGGCCCAGGCGGTGAAGGTCCGTACGGAGGACACCCGGCGCTGCAGCGACGCCGGTGCGTGTAATGCCTGTGAGGCCAACCACGAGCGGAGCAGGCGCAGATCGAGGGCGGCCATCTCGACCCCCCGCTCTTCGAGGAAGGACAGGAGTGACCGCACATCGGCCTCGTAGGCCCGCACGGTCGCAGGGCGCAGCCCGCGGCGCAGCGTCAGGTGCTCGCGGAACTCGTCGACGGGGGTCACGGCCCCATGGTGCCCCGCACGCACCCTCAGCGGGCGGCAAGACCGTGAAGTTGCTCCAGTACATCGTCGACATCGCGCACCAGCACGGCCGATCCCTCGCGGATGAGCCGATGTGTCCCCCGCGACGTCGGGGCATCAGCAGGACCGGGTACGGCGAGGACCCCGCGGCCGAGGGCATGTGCCCAGTTGGCGGTGTTGAGGGCACCGCTGCGCTGTGCGGCCTCCACAACGAGGGTCGCCCGGGTCAGGGAGGCGATCACCCGATTGCGCTGCAGGAAGGAGTGTCGCCGGGCTGGGGTGCCGGGCGGGTACTCCGACACGATCATCCCGGAGTCGGCGATCTCTGCGATGAGCCCGGCGTGCGACAGGGGTACGGCCACGTCGACACCACCGGCCATGACGGCGATCGTGGGTCCGCCTGCGGCGAGCGCACCGCGATGGGCCGCAGCATCGATCCCGAAGGCTGCCCCGGAGACCACGGTCCATCCGGCCGACACCAACTCCGCCGCCCACCGGCCCGCGAGGGCCACCCCGTACGCCGTGGCGTTGCGGCAGCCGACGACCGCGACGGATCTCAGGGCGAGCATCCGTAGATCCGCCTCCCCGAGGAGCCACAGACCCGGCGGGGTGCCGTCGTCGAGATCGTCGAGTTGGGTCGGCCACTCCCGGGTGGCGGGGACCACGTGCCTCATGAACTGCCACCGCGCAGGGCGATGGCCCGCTGGATCTCACCCACACCCGGGCGTTCGACACCCGATAGATCGGCGATGGTCCAGGCGACCCGCATGACGCGGTCCATGGCACGTCGGCTCCACCGCGACTCGTCACCGACGCGCCGCAGGAACTCGGCGCCCTCATCGGCGGGAGCGAGGCTCTCCCGAAGCGCCCTGGCCGGGATTCTGGCGTTGAGACCGGACCCCTCTCGCCGCCGAGCCCGCGACCTGGCCGCCGCCACCCTTTCCCGGACCGTGGCCGTCGTGTCCGCGGCACGGACGCCGCGGGGGGCGTTCAGTTGGATCCGCAGATCGATACGGTCGAGCAGGGGGCGGGACAGGCGGGAGCGGTATCGGCGCACCTCGACCGAGGAGCACTGGCAGTTCGCGACCTCCCCGCACGGGCAGGGGTTGGCAGCCAGGACGAGTTGGAATCGCGCCGGTAGCCTCTCGGTGACCGCGGCCCGCGCGATCCCGATGGTCCCGTCCTCGAGGGGTTGTCGCAGACACTCCAACGTCATCCGCGCGAACTCCGGGGCCTCGTCGAGGAACAGGACCCCGTGATGGGCCAGGCTGATCTGCCCGGGCCGGCTGACCGACCCGATCGCGCCACCGACCATGGCGACGTGGCTCGCTGTGTGGTGGGGTGCGCAGAACGGTGGCACCCGGGTGACCGTCCCCCCGTTTCCGTCCGTGGCGTCGCGGATGGCGGCCACCTCGAGCACCTGGTCGTCGGTCAACGGCGGGAGCAGTCCGGGAAGTCGCTGGGCCAGCATCGTCTTGCCCGACCCCGGCGAGCCCGTCATCAGGAGATGATGCCCACCTGCGGCGGCCACCTCCAGCGCCCAACAGGCGAGGGGTTGTCCCTGGACATCGGCGAGTTCGCCATACTCTCCGTCCGGCACGGCGTCCGGAGGTGGCGGAGGGGGCGGAACCGGCGCCTCTCCCCGGACCACGTCGACGGCGTGGCGCAACGACGTGACCGGAACCACCTGCAGCCCGGGCACCCTGGCGATCTGCTCGGCCGTGCGCCGGGCAGCGAAGACGCGTGACATCCGGCCGTGTCGCGCCACACCGAGCGCCATCGCGACCGCGCCGGGCACAGGTCTCACCGAGCCGTCGAGTCCCAGTTCGCCCACGAAGACACTGCCTGACACATCGGCATCGGTGACGGCGCCCGCGGCCGACAGGACCGCCATGGCCACGGCGAAGTCCAGGCCAGAGCCGCGCTTGTGCTCGAAGGCGGGCGAGAGTCCGACCGTGATCCGGGCGGTCGGCCAACCGAACCCGCTCGTCACGACGGCCGCCCTCACCCGGTCGCGCGACTCGTTGATCGAGGTGTCGGGCAGTCCCACGATGGTCATGCCGGGTAGTCCGTTGGACA
>CAIWTL010000090.1 GCA_903915555.1 uncultured Micrococcales bacterium
GAGTGGGCCTCCCAGTCGGCCATCACCTGGGCATCGAGCGGGGGTCGGCCTGCGTCGAGGAACGACAGGACCGACCGATACCCGTTCTGCTCCGCCAGATTCTCGTCATGTAGTTCCAGAACACGCTCCAGCGGGATATGGGCGAGGGGACGCCCCGCATCGAAAGACCGTTGCGCGACGCCTGACGCCTCGGAGAAGTCCACGCCCTCCACCGGAACACTCACCGGGACGATCCCCGTGTACCAACCGGTAGTCGCCAGTTCCTGAGCTGTGGCACGCGTAGTGGTGGGAGTGATGACCCGGTAGGTCGACACTCCCGCGAGGTCCCGCTCGGTGAGGGCAGCGCAGGCCAGTAGCCCTCCCAGCATCCGGGCGCCGTTGCTCCGGCAGGCGTTCTCGAAGGTCTCGGCCTCCTCAGCTGTCAGTAACGTGGACGACAACACGCGAGCCGGCGCCGGCTGATCCCCCAATGGAAGGGGAAACAGCGGTGGACCCCCACCACAGGCATCGAGGAACTCCACCCATGCCAGGACCGCCGGATCGGTGGGCGCCAGATCCGCAGCATCGCGCCGCTGCCGGATGCAGTAGTCGTCGTAGCGGGCAGCGGGCGGACGGACAGGCGGGGCGACCCCGCGTGAGAGGGCGTCGTAGTCATGCCAGATCTCGTCGAAGAGAACGTTCATGAACATGCCGTCCAGATGGATGTGATCCACCGCTGCGAAGAACGTGAACGATCCGTCGCGCTGGATGATCCCGATCCGGAAGCAGTCCCACTCCAAGGGGCCCGGGGTGTCCAGGGCGAGTGTCTGCCACTGCGCGGCGGTCATCACCCCGTGATCGATCGGGGTCAACTCGATCTCATCAGGTGAGCGCAGCGATCGCCGAGTGACCGCGCCCTGGGGCACGATCTGCGTCCAACTCAGGTACGTGTCGTGTCGACGCAGATAACGATGGATCGTGGCGGTCATCGCGGGAATGTCGCACTCACCAGGCATCTCCCAGGCGGGGACGAACAGTCGCGCCATCGGCAGACCGAGCGATGCGTAGAACTCGACCCCCAGGGTATGCGACGCCTGCTGGTAGCTGGGCGGAATGTCACTGCTCGGGGCTTCCGCGATGCTCAGTCGGCACCCGGCGGTCGGCTCCCAGGTGACGACCCGGCCGGGGGCACCGACCCAGTCGGTGATGCAACGCAGAACCGCCATCAGCTCAACTCCCGGTGTACGCAAAGGCGTGGACGGCCGGGGGGGCTCATGGTGGACACCGAAGGACTCCAGACGCTCTGTGGACCACGGATCGGCACTACGTCCATGAATGTACTCACCGCCACCTGCCCTGTCCCGTGCACACGACAGGAGCGCTCACGACCCGTAGCGTGTTGCCCCTCACGTCCCGAAGGAGACCGTCATGACATCGCCCGCAGGTCGAGGACTTGTTCTCTCGGGTGGCGGCTTGCGCGGCACTTTCACCGCGGGGGCACTTGCCTACCTGTTCGACCAGGACGGCTTCTATCCGGAGATCGTGACCGGCACGTCCATCGGATCGTGGTGCGGTGGCACGATCGCCCAGGCACGGACTCCCGACGAGTTCCAGCAGGCGGCGCGCGGCCTGCGGATGGCGATGTCCACCATCGCCCAACCGGGTGTGGCAGTGTCCCCGCGGCCCTGGGTCACCCAGCTGACCACGACACACGCCGGCAGTGACATGAAGCGGATATTCATGTCCGGGATGGTGACCCCTCCACCACCCGATCCCACCATGGACACCGACGTCCTCGCGGACCAGACCAGCGACCACACGTCTGCCGGAGACGTGCTGGCGCTCCTGGGACACCTGGTGACCCACCCCCACCTTCGGAAGGAAAGTCCCCAGCACGACAGTTCGCTGATGCTTCTCGACCCGATCGAGGCAGCGTGGCGAGGTCGGACACCGAACTCGCCCTTGGCGCCGATCGACCAGGAAGCTGTGCGCCGGCCGGGTCTGGAGTTGCGGCTGACTGTCACCGCCCTGGGAGATTCCTGCATCCGCTATGTGGATCAACACGGGGCCGTGGTGGAAGCGGACGGAGTGACCCCGGCGCCCGGTGCCCCGTCGCCGGGCGTGATCGAGGGGATGCTCGCGTCGGCAAGTGTCCCGGCCCTCTTCGCACCGCGAGCGATCGGCGACGATGTGTACGTGGACGGGGGGATCGTCCAGAACATCCCCCTCACCCCGGCGATCGACGCCGGAGCCCAGGAGGTCATCGCCGTGCTGGCCGAGGAACGCCTCTGCCCCCCACCCGATCGCGATTACGCCACCACCGACCTGTTGAGCGTCGCGTACCGGGCACAGTCGTACGTGGCGTTCTTCGACCAACAGCGCCGGGACCTCGCAGCGGGAGCTGCCACCGGGATACCCACCACCGTGATCGAACCCATCGTGGACGTGGTGGGCGCCTTCGACCCCGACGAACGGCGCATGACCATCAACTGGGAATACGGCTGGATGAGGGCCGCTGCCGCCAGGGCCACGGCGACTCCGGACGACCGGGTGGCGGCAGAGCAGGCAGCCGACCGGGTGACGATCGGTCGTGCCCGACTGGCCTGGTTCGACGGGGGTGCCGCGGCTTCCAGCGAGGGGCTGTCCGAGTCGGTGGAGTCAGCCAGACGGCTGGTGACGGACAATCTCGCGGTACTTCATTCGCTCGGACTCCCCCTGCCTCCCGGGGAACTACGCGACCAGGTTCCCGTCTGACCGATCGCACCAGCGATCTGGAGCCCGCACGGCTCCTTGAGTTCATCGTGACCACGTTCCCGCCGACTGCTTCATACGTGCAGAGCACGTACGATGCGGGATAGTCGGCAGGGTCGTACCGACCCCGTCGGGCCACCGGCGCGGAGAAAACGAGGAGCACACGATGCGCGACACTACGAGACTCCGCCCCCTGCCCTTCCTGCTGAGTGTCGGTCTGGTGACCGCGTTGTTGCTGACTGCGGTCATCATCGGCACACCACAGGAGAGCACCGCCCGAGCCGCACAGACCGCGCCCGCACCGATCGCTGCCGCCACGACCGACACTCTGTGGGCGGGGACGATCAGCTTCAACTCCCCGTGGATCGGTGTGTGCGAGTCGCCTGCGTCGGCGCAGTCCCTGAGCGCGTGTTTCGCCTCGGCTACCAGCAAGTGGTCCGGCACCCACTCGCTTGCTGCAACCGATGGGGAAAGCGTCTATTACACGGGCGGCGGCCCCGGGCTGAACTGTCCCGTGTCGGGGCTGGGCACCGATTGCACGCAGATCATGGCCGGACCGTGGCCTTCGTCAGAGCAAGTGGAGGCCCTGGCGGCGGCCGACGGGCAACTGTGGATCGGCCAGAGCGACGGCAGCATCTACCGCTGTCCCGCTGACCTTCCGTACGTGAACCAGAACAGTGCACCGTCGCAGTGTGTATTGCTCGATGACGCCGGCAACCGAAACGTGCAATCCCTCCTCGTGGCCAACGGCACCCTCTATGCGGGCCTCGGCTCCGCAGGAACTGAGAAGAAGAAACAGGGTTTGTTGTGGACCTGCGATCCGCAGACCACGAACAGCTGCTCGACACTCGACAGCTACGGCAACACCAAGGCGAATACGCTGGCCGCCGGGGGCGGCTACCTGTGGGTGGGACTCAACAACGGCATCATCTGGCGCTGCGACCTCGCAGCGGCCGACGCATGTACCGATTGGGACACGGCCGGCGAGGGGGTAGGGTCGATCTCGTACGACGGCAACAACACCCTCTACGCAGCGATCGGTGTCAGCGGAGGCAGCACCGGCGAAGGGATCTGGTCCTGCCCGACGACCGCGAAAAACCAGTGCACCAACGTGGTCTCGAACGTGAGCGGCGGCTGGGTGGCCGCCGGCGCAGGTGGAGTCTTCTCCAGCGTCGGTTCCGGCTCCCAGTCCCTGCGATACGGGACCAGTCCGTATACGGCAGCGCTCCCCAACACGTGGCAATACGCCACGCTGATCTATCTACCGGCAGACGGCCCGTTGGGGGTCGGGGCCGTCAAGGTCAAGGTCGGGGGTAAGGGAATCAACCGGCTGCGACAACAGTGCGCCGCGAGTGGCACGAACCCATTGCTGCGAGTGCGCCTCAAGGGTGACCACGACGTCGCTGTACGGCGCACGTTCTCCCTGTGTCGACCCGGCACCCTCAAGGCCATCTATGTCCCGGTCGACGACCTGCTGAAGTTCGACCTGCTCGATCCCGGCGCCTACACGGTCACCGCACGCGCCGGGGGCTACACCGCGAGAAAGCCGGTCAGCGTCGAGAAGGACCACACCCACACGGTCCGACTGCGCTTGGGCGCCACCGCGAAAGGCTGACCGTCACGAACGGAAAGGCCACCCAGGTCCCGACGTCGTCACCACTGGTCCAGCGTTGCCACCCGGGACTGGCGGAACACATCAGTTTGTTCAGCCCGTCGCCCTGAGAGCGCATCGGATGAGCGGAGATCCAGTGACCTGCCAGACACGGCTCCACTGCTCCGCCCGCGCACCCGACTTCCGGGCGGTGATGTGAACCTGGACCCGAAGTCCGCTGTTGCAGGTGGGGTGCGCGGTGATTCGGACCCGGGGCGCCGCAGCGCTCCGCTTCACGGTCACATGACACAAGCGTTTGGCGGCAGC
>CAIWTL010000091.1 GCA_903915555.1 uncultured Micrococcales bacterium
CCTCCCCCGAGCAGGTCTTCTCCTCGACGGCCCTCGGTGGCACCTTCGCCCTCACCCACGCTGGCCACACGACCGCGCCCATCGGCTTCAACGCGCCGGCCACTGGACCCGGCTCCGTCGAGACAGCCCTCGAATCGCTCACGGCCGGCAGGAAGCTCTATTTCGATTCCTACGGCAACCGCACGATCGACGCAGGCCACGGGAACGATGCCCGCCCATCGACGGTCCCCGTCTACGACAGTGTCTTCATGCCCCTGAAGGCCGTCGCGGGGATCCTCACGCAGGCCTTCGCGCAGGGCTTCCAGGATCAACTCCTGATCGACAACTCCGGTTCCCCGACCGCCGTCACGGGACGACTGACTCCCACCCAGATCCTCGGCCTGTTCGCCCGGGATCTCGACTATCGCGGCCTCGAGAATGTTTCGCTCACCCTGGGGGGTGCCGCCGATCAGTTTGTCATCGACAACACCGCGGGCGGGGGAGTGCAGCTGAACACTGGAGCGGGAGACGACGTCGTCAACGTCAACGCGCTCGCCGGTCGCGCCACGGTGACCACGGTCACCGAAGGTCGCCGCGCCACCTATGAAGTGCAGGAAATCTCGCTCGGGTCGGCGAACGGAGGGGAATTCCGACTGGGCTACGACGGTCAGCAGACCAGCCTGCTGGCCCACAATGCCACCGCCGCCCAGGTCCGCGCCGCCCTCGAGGCGCTGGCGGGTATCGACCGTGTCGAAGTCAGCGGCGATGGTCGCGCCAACTCCCCGTGGCGGATCGCGTTCGTGGCCGCCGAAAAGATCGATGTTCCGCAATTGACGGTCGCGACCTCGACCCTCGTCACACCCGCCCAGCTGGTCATCTTCACCGAGACCGAAGGTCGGTCGCCGACCACCAGCCGGCCTGCCATCCGCGAATCGCAGGCCATCTCAACCGAGGCCAGCGCGGGATTCTTCCAGTTGCAATTCGCGGGCCGGTCAACCGCCCCCATCCCCCACAACGCGACCGCCGCCCAGGTCCGCACTGCCCTCGAAAGTCTCGACAATGTCACCAGCGTCGAGGTCACCGGGACGGGCCGTCCCTCGAACCCCTGGCGCGTCACCTTCCTCGATCCGGCTGGCGACGTTCCCCAGTTGACCGGTTCGGGACTCCCCGGCTTCCAGGGGGCTGCCTCGGCCACGATCCAGACCAGGTACCAGGGACGCGGCCCGGTGGACGAAGTCCAGGCGGTCGTGGTCACCGCGGGCGGCGGGAGCTTCACGCTGACCTTCTCGGGACGCACCACCGCCCCCATCGCAAGCACAGCCGGCCCGGCCGCCATCCAGGCCGCGCTCGAGGCGCTCGGAGGCGTCTCGGTCACCGTCACGGGCGCTGGCATCGAGGCCAACCCGTGGCTGGTCACCTTCCGCTCCACCGGCCTGAACGACGTCCCCGAACTGCGTTCCAGCCAGGCTGGCCTGGTCAGCGCGGCGACGGCCACCGTCACCACGCTGGTGGACGGGGGCCCCGTCGCCAACGAAGTTCAGTCCATCTCCACCACGTCGACCGGGCTGTTCACCCTGTCCATCGACGGACAGCAGACCAGCCCCTTGCCATTCAACATCCCGGCGACGGGTCCGAACTCCCTGCAGGCCGCCCTCGCCGACCTCGGATACACGACGACTGTCTCTGGTTTGGGGACCCCTTCGCAGCCATGGCGCGTCGAGTTCACCGACCCCGCCCGCACCAACCTGCCCCCCCTCGCCATCAACCTGCTCACGCTGCTGGTCACAACCGAGCGTCCGGGAACCACCGAGCAGAGCGAGATCCAGGCGATCGTCCGCGACGCCAGCGTCCTCGGCGGATCGTTCATCCTCACCCTCGACGGACGAGAC
>CAIWTL010000092.1 GCA_903915555.1 uncultured Micrococcales bacterium
GATTTCTGAATGTGACTGGAGTTCAGACGTGTGCTCTTCCGATCTGCGGTGATGTCCGCGATCTGACCAGCGGATGCCCAGTTGCTCGGACTGTCGCATTCCGAGGCCGGGATGAACAGCACATAGCCGTCCCCACTCAGTTGCGTCCCCCCGACCTCAACAGTCCCGGTCACCGTCACGGTGTCGGCCCGCGCCGGGAGCGGCGGCAGTGCGGCCACGAGAAGGGCTGCCGTGACCACGAGCGCACCGAGGGTGAGGCGTGGGGTTTCCCGTTTCATCGCCACTCCTTTCGGTGGTGAGCACACCGTAGGCCACTGCCCGCGTCACTGTCGCAGGGAACCGACTGGTCCGCCCCGCGATGAGCGAAGCCGCCGACGGTAGGATGGCGGGGCTCGGGACGACCGGGCACCACGTGACCGGGCGCGATCACCCCGGCCGACTGAGGAGACCTGTGAAGAGCGACGTCGAGAAACTGTCCGACACCAGGGTCAAGTTGACCGTCGAACTGCCGTTCGGCGAACTGGACGAGCAGGTCGACCAGGCCTACTCGCGCATCGCGTCGCAGGTGCAGATCCCCGGCTTCCGCAAAGGCAAGGTGCCGCGGCAGATCATCGATCAGCGGTTCGGCCGTGGCGCGGTCCTGGAAGAGGTCGTCAACGCCGCGGTGCCCCCCGCCTACGAGTCCGCGATCGCCGAGGCCGACGTCGTCCCGCTGGGGCAGCCGCAGGTCGAGGTCACTGAGATCGAGGACGGCGAACGGATCGCTTTCACCGCCGAGGTGGACATCCGACCCGAGTTCGAGCTGCCTCAGTACAAGGGCCTCGCTGTCGAGGTGGACTCCCTCGCGGTCACCGACGAGGACGTCGACGAGCAGGTCACGCTGCTGGCCAAGCGGTTCGGGTCCTACAACGAGGTGGAGCGTCCCGTCGAGGACGGCGACGTCCTTCTCATCGATATCTCCGCCGAAGTGGACGGCCAGCCCCTGGACGAACTGTCGCAGCAGGCCATGTCCTACGAGGTCGGCGAGGACGGTGTGGTCCCCGGTCTCGACGAGGCGGTGACGGGTCTGAGCGCCGGCGAGAGCGCCACGTTCGATTTCACCCCCGAGTTCGGCGAACTCGAGGGCACTCCCATCCAGATCACGGTGACCGTCGGGGCGGTGCGCGAACGCGTCATGCCCGAGATCGACGACGACCTGGCGATGATCGCCAGCGAGTTCGACACCCTCGATGAGCTGAAGACGGACATCCGCGAACGTCTGGGCCGGGCCCGGCTGATGGAGCGCGGTCAGCAGGCCCGCGAGAAGTTGCACGACCAGCTGCTCGAGGCTGTGGACATGCCGCTGCCCGAGGGCATCATCAACGCCGAGGTGGACCAGCACTTCGAGGACCACGGTGACTCCGACGAGGGGCACCGCGAGGAGGTCGCCGCCGACGCCCGCAAGGGGCTGAAGAGCCAGTTCATCCTCGACGCCATCGCCGATGCCGAGGAGGTCTCCGTCGCAGAGGCCGAGCTCACGCAGTGGCTGCTGATGCAGGCGCCCCGCTACGGGATGTCGCCCGACCAGTTCGCCCAGGCGCTCGTGGAGGCCGGCCAGGTGTCGATGGCGGTGGCCGACGTGCGGCGCGGCAAGGCGCTCGCTGTCGTGCTCAAGGACGCCGTCATCACCGACACCGACGGCAACCCCGTGGATCTGTCCGAGCTCGACCGTCCCGAGGACGAGGACCCCACCGACGCGGACCTCGAGGCCCTCGAGGAGGAGGCCGTCGTCCTGGAGGCCGAGGAGATCGCGGACGAGGCGGCGGACGCTGAGGCCGCTGCCGAGGACGAGGTCGTCGCGGAGGCACAGGAGATCGCCGACGAGGCCGCTGACGACGAGTCCAAGTGACCCGCTGACCGGTGTCCGCCCAGGTGGAGCCGGTGATTGTGCCCACCGCGAAACAGGCCGGGCCGCGGGCATGAAGTCTTCGGCCGCGCGTTAGGGTCAGCAAGACCACGGGCCGCGTCGCGGCCACGATCCCCAGGGAGTGTGCGTGTCGCAGATCCACGTGCCGGAGGGCCGGGGCAGGGAACCCGGTGGCCTCGGCCTCGACGAGTCGGTGTACCAGAAACTGCTCAAGGAGCGGATCATCTTCCTCGGCTCGGTCGTCGAGGACCAGATGGCCAACACCATCGCCGCGCAGATGTTGCTCCTGGCCGCGGAGGACTCCGAGCGGGACATCTTCCTCTACATCAACTCACCGGGCGGCTCGGTGTCGGCGGGCATGGCGATCTACGACACCATGCAGTACGTCAAGAACGACGTCGCCACCGTCGCCATGGGCCTGGCGGCCTCGATGGGTCAGTTCCTGCTGTCGGCGGGGGCGCCCGGCAAACGCTATGCCCTGCCGCACGCGCGGATCATGATGCACCAGCCGTCGGGCGGCATCGGCGGAACGGCCTCGGACATCAAGATCCAGGCCGAGCAGATGCTCTACACGAAGAAGAAGATGGCCGAATTGATCGCGGAGCACACCGGGCAGACCCTCGAGACCATCGAGTCGGACTCCGATCGCGACCGCTGGTTCACCGCCAACGAGGCGAAGGAGTACGGGTTCGTCGATCAGGTCGTCACCAAGGCCAGCGACGTGACCGGGGACGGAGGCACGGCATGAATCCCACGATCGGTGCGATGGCCCC
>CAIWTL010000093.1 GCA_903915555.1 uncultured Micrococcales bacterium
GGGGCAGCGGTCGCCGGCCGTCCCGCTCGCATGCGTCACTACACTCGACGCGTGTCCGCACCCAACAAGGAATTCGACCCAGTGGCCGTCGAAGCGCTCTCCGATGAGTCCGTCGCCCGAGCGGTCACCGAGGCGCTCTCGGCGATCGATCAGGCCGGAGATCTCGCCGAGCTGAAGTCCGCCCGGCTCGCCCATGCCGGCGACCGGTCCCCGTTGGCACTCGCCAACCGGGAGATCGGGGCCCTCCCGCCGTCCGCGAAGGCCGAGGCCGGTAAGCGCGTCGGCCAGGCGCGGCAGCGGATCAAGCAGGCGCTCGAGCAGCGCGAAGCCGTCCTGGAGGCCGAGCGGGACGCACGCGTACTCGTCGAAGAGGCCATCGACGTCACGATGCCGTACGACCGTGACCCCGTCGGGGCGCGGCACCCCCTCACGACGATCCAGGAGCGGATGGCGGACATCTTCGTCGCCATGGGGTACGACGTCGTCGATGGTCCCGAGGTCGAGACCGAGTGGCACAACTTCGATGCCCTCAACCTGGGGCCGGACCATCCCGCGCGGTCCATGCAGGACACGTTCTTCGTCGACTCCCCGGACTCCGGCGTCGTGCTGCGCACACACACGTCGCCCGTGCAGATCAGAACGATGCTGGCGCAGGAACCGCCGATCTACATGGTGGCCCCCGGACGCGTGTTCCGTACCGACGAACTCGACGCGACCCATACGCCTGTCTTCAGTCAGATCGAGGCGCTCGCCGTCGACCGCGGCATCACGATGGCTCACCTGAAGGGCACGCTGGATCACTTCGCCGCAGCCCTGTTCGGGGACGGCATCGTCACCCGCCTGCGTCCCTCGTACTTCCCCTTCACCGAGCCGAGCGCCGAACTGGACCTGCAGTGCTTCGTGTGTCGCGGGGCGTCGGTCGGTGATCCCGAGAACCCGTGCCGGACGTGCAGCAGCGAGGGGTGGATCGAGTGGGGTGGCTGCGGGATGGTCAACCCCCGCGTGCTCGTCGCGTGCGGGATCGATCCCGAGGTCTACAGCGGATTCGCCTTCGGCATGGGGCTGGAGCGGACTTTGATGTTCCGGCATGGGATCACAGACATGCGCGACATGGTCGAGGGCGATGTCCGGTTCACCCGCCCCTTCGGACTGGAGGTCTGATGAGAGTCCCGGTCTCGTGGCTTCGCGAGTATGCCCCGGTGCCCGTCGACCAGTCCGGGCGCGACATCGCCGCCCGACTCGTGTCCGCCGGGCTCGAAGTGGAGACGGTGGACATCGTCGGTGAGGGGCTCCGCGGGCCTCTCGTGGTGGGCCGGGTGAGGTCCATCGAGGAGCTCACCGAGTTCAAGAAGCCCATCCGCTTCTGCGAGGTCGAGGTGGGGGAGCCGTACGGCCATCCCGACACCCCGGGCATACGGGGCATCATCTGCGGCGCTTCGAACTTCGCCGAGGGGGATCTCGTGGTCATCGCGCTGCCCGGCACCGTCCTCCCCGGCGACTTCGAGATCGCCTCCCGCACGACCTACGGCCGCATCTCCGACGGGATGATCTGCAGCGAGCGGGAACTGGGCTTGGGGGAGGATCATGACGGCATCCTGGTGCTCCCGGCCGACAGCGCCGCACCGGGTGACGACGCCCGGTCAATGCTCGGCATCGGCGACGAGGTCCTCGACATCGCCGTGACACCCGATCGGGGATACGCGCTCAGTGTCCGGGGTGTGGCGCGGGAGGCCGCCACGGCTTACGGGGTCGGGTTCACCGATCCCGGTACGGAGCTGGCGGATCTGCCGGTCCCCCCCGAGGCCGCCGATCCGCACGAGGGCAGGACGGACGACGCCACAGGATGCGACCTCTTCACGCTTCGCACGATCACGGGATTCGATCCCGCGGCGCCCACGCCGGTGTGGATGCGGAGCAGGCTCGCGGCCTGTGGCATGCGCTCGGTGAGCCTTGCGGTCGATGTGACCAACTACGTGATGCTCGAGACGGGGCAGCCGCTCCACGCCTTCGACCTCGATCTCCTGCAGGGGCCGGTACGCGCCAGACGCGCAGTGCCGGGAGAGACCCTGGAGACCCTCGACCATGTCGTGCGCGACCTCGACCCGGACGACCTGGTGATCGCCGACGACCGGGGTCCCATCGGGCTCGCCGGGATCATGGGAGGCCTCACCTCCGAGATCAACGACGCGACGACCGACATCGCCTTGGAGGCGGCGCACTTTGATGCTGGTGTGACGGCGCGCGCCTCACGCCGGCACAGGATCGGCAGTGAGGCGTCACGCCGGTTCGA
>CAIWTL010000094.1 GCA_903915555.1 uncultured Micrococcales bacterium
AATCCCGCTTGACCTCGCTGGCAACCGTGACCCTCGGGACCTCGGGAGCGAGTACGCCTCCCGACGCCTGGGTCCCGGTTGCCGCACTCGCCCAACCGGGCGAGGCGCCACTCTCGACCCGAGCCTTCGGCACCGATCTCGTCGTCTGGCAGGAGGGCGATGCACTGCATGCGCTGGTCGACCGTTGCCCGCACCGCGGGGCCCGGCTCTCGCTCGGCCATCCTGTCCCCGGCGGCTTGCAGTGCGCGTACCACGGCTGGACCTTTGCCGGAGACGGACGCTGTCTGCGCGTGCCTGCGCAACCGGATTTCGTTCCTCCCGAAGGCCATGGGGTGCGCGCATGGCAGGCGCGGGGGCGGCACGGACTGGTATGGGTGCGGCCCGGCGGGACGGACGATCGCGGACCGCCTGCGCTCGATGCCCTTCCGGAGCGGCGAGTCCTGACCGGCCCGTTCACGGTCGCCACCAGTGCACCGCGCGTCGTGGAGAACTTCCTCGATATCGCCCACTTCGAATTCGTGCATCCCGGCACGCTGGGTTCGCCGGGGCAACCACCGGTGGCGGACTATTCGGTCGCGTTCCAGCCCGACGGACGACCCGGCATCGAGTCGGTCCGCGTGTGGCAGCCGAGGGCAATGGCGTCAGCCACGGCAGGCGGCTGGGTCGACTATCGCTACGAGGTCCTCGGACCCTACAGCGCATTGCTTGCCAAGCGACCGGTGGACGGCACGAACGGCGATGCCTATGCGCTGTTCGTGCTGCCGGTGGAGGAGACGCTCAGCCGCGTCTGGTTCCTGCAAGCCACCACCGACACGCAGACGCCCACGGCCACGCTCCAGGCGTTCCAGTCGGCCGTGTTCGAGCAGGACCGTCCCGTGATCGAATCCCAGCAGCCGGCGCGGCTGCCCCTGGATCGCTCGGCCGAACGACACTGTCCGGCCGACCGGCTGGCAAACGCCTACCGCGACTGGCTGCGCGCGACGAACGTGCGCTACGGGACCTGCGATTCCGACCAGCCCCCGGCTCGCTCCTACAGCATTAACGGCCCGACGGAGTGATCACTACACTGGGGCGATAACCGTGGAGAACGATGGCATGGCCGACCCTGCAGCCCCCTCTAAACTCACCACCGCAGCAACTCCGGCACGAACCCTGGTCGGTCGCGTGGCTGTCGGCTGGCTCATCACCTGCTTTCTCATCGGGACATTCGCGGGCTTGCTCGCGTGGTTCTTTCCCCGGCTGCTTGCGCTGATGGGGGCTGACCTCACCCATGTCGACTCGGTGGGAAACGTGTTTCCGCAGGTCTTCATGGTACTCGGCACTTTCGTCGCGCTTCTGGTGGGCCTGACAGTCGCGATCATCGAGCACGAGCAACGGCGTTCGCTCCGCGACATCTTTTTCGCGGCACTGGGCCTACCTACGCTCATCCTCGGAACCATCGGGACCCAGGCAACCCAGCAGAACATGAGCGAAGTCAGCCGGAAGCTGACCGCAACCACTTCCGAACTCGCCACCCAGAACGGCGTGCTGACCCGCACCGACGTCAGCGTCCCAGTGCCGCCCCCTCCTGCACCAGGCAAGGGCGTATCCTTACAGGTCGATCTGCTTCCA
>CAIWTL010000095.1 GCA_903915555.1 uncultured Micrococcales bacterium
GGGCAGATCTCACTGGCCTCGTTCGCCTTCGCCGGCGTCGCCGCGTTCACGATGGTGAAGTTGAACGACGCCGGGATCGGGTTCCCGTTCGCACCGATCGTCGCCGTCGCGATCACGTGCGGGCTCGGTGTGGTCGTCGGCATCCGTTCTCGCGGCCGACGCCGCGGCAGCCAACACCGCGGCGACCGCCGCCATCGTGCTGGGTGACGAGGCGCCGACATGGCTCGCCCGGCAGGGCCTGGACGCCCTGCTCAGCGGACCCGACGGCCAACAACTCGTGGGCCGCTGGCCCATCCCCGGCACGGACGACAATCAGGAGGTGGCGGCATGAACGCCCTGAACAACCCCGAGATCCCCATGACGTGGCTGATGCTGCGGACCACCGGCATCGTCGCCATCGCGCTGCTGACGATCTCCACAGTCGTCGGCATCGTCAGCCCCGTGCTCCGCTCGCCGCGGCGACGACTGGTGGCCATCTCGATCCACGGCACAGCTGCCGCGACCGGCACGCTCCTGCTGCTCGGTCACATCGTGCTGGCGGTCCTGGACTCCTACGTCCACATCTCGCCGTTGGCGACCGTGGTGCCCGGGGTCTCAGCATGGGAGCCGTTGTGGATCGGCGTGGGTACCGTCTCGTTCGACCTGCTGATCCTGCTGCTGGTGACGACGCTCAACCGGTTCCGGGCCCCCCGGACCTGGAAGGCCGTGCACCTCGTCTCCTACGCACTGCTTCCCCTCGCGTGGGTCCATGCCCTCGCGATCGGCAGCGATGCTGCAGATCTACCGATGCGTGTCACCGCACTCCTGGGTCTCGCAGCGGTGGCGGGCGCCTTCGTCTTCCGCCAGTCACGTCGACCGACGAGCCCTCCGGCCGAGAACCCCGCGGGCACGCCCGCACCGCTCTCGGCTCCCACCCCCGTCGACGTCAACGTCAAGGAGTACGCATGACCACCGCGACCACCCGGAACACGCTGCCGACGGACCATGTCCCCGGGCTCCCCGGACTACCGGTCGCCGGACTTCCCGCCGCTCCGCGTCCGGATATCCTGCGCTATACCGAGGGTCCGCTGTTCGCCGGTGTGACCCGCGACGGGGACCGGATCGACCTGGCGCGACACCGGGCGCTGTGGGGAGAACTGCCCACGTCCGATCTCGACGGCCTCGCCGGATACGCCGACGCGGCGGGACTGCGCGGAGCCGGTGGCGCCGGATTCCCGACCGCCCGGAAGCTGCGCAGCATGCAGGGGCGGCGGGTCACCCAGGTGATCATCAACGGGAACGAGGGGGAGGAGACCAGCGCGAAGGACGGCCAGCTCCTACGACACGTGCCCCATCAGGTGCTCGACGGAGCCGCGCTCGTGGCCCACGCCACCGGAACCCGCCGCGTCGTCGTCCGGCTGGCGCACGACAGACCCGACGTGGTGTCCGCCGTGCGCCAGGCCCTGTCCGAGCGTTCGGACAGGGGGATCTCCTGGAAACTCTCGGTCGACGAGCACCGCTTCGTCAGCGGCGAGGCGAACGCGGTGATCCGCGGGGTCTCCGGTGGCGACGCACTGCCGCATGATCTGGGCCGACCCCCATCCGATCCGCGGCCGCGCCTCGGGAAGAAGGGCTCGGTCTTCCTCAGCAACGTGGAGACCTTCGCCCGCCTGTCGCTGGCGACCCGCGGAGTCCGCCCGACGAGCGCGCTGATCACCCTGTCGGGGGCAGTCGCATCGCCCGGGGTCTACGAGGTGCCGACCAGTTGGACAGCTGCACAGGTCGTGGCCCGCGCCGGTCTGCTCACCGACCCCGATCTGGTCATCACCGGCGGCTGGCACGGCCGATGGGTGCCCTGGGCACGCCTGGCCGCCTGCCCGCTCGGGTGGGACGCCTTCGAGGCGGTCGGCGCGCGCTGGGGTGCCGGTGTCCTCGTGGTCCTTCCCCCGGGGATCCCGCCGCGGCAGGTCCTGACCGCCATCGCGAACCGACTGGCCGGTGAGTCGGCGGGCCAGTGCGGCCCGTGTGTGCTCGGCCTGCCCGCCCTCGCCAGAGAACTGGCCCGCGGCGGTTCGGGCGAGTCCGTGGCCACCGAGATCGACGGCCGCGGACTGTGCGCCCACCCCACGGCGACGGTCGCCGCGGTGCGCTCCGCGCTGACGGTCCTGGGTGATGCCCCGTCATCGGATCGGACCACGGGAAGGGGTCGGGCATGAGCGCGACACTGACCATCGACTGGAGCCGGTGCAAGGGCCACGGCGTCTGCCTGGCTGCTTTCGGCGAACGACTGACCCCGGACCGCTGGGGATACCCCCAGGGCATCCCCACCGCGGGCGCGTCACTGGACGACAAGGAGATCACTGCCGCCCGCACCGCAGTGACCACATGCCCCGCGGCTGCGCTCGGGCTGCGAATAGAGTGACCCCGTGGCACATGTCCTGGTGATCGAGGATGACCCGGGGATCCGTGGGGCCGTCATCCGCGCCCTGACCGCCCGGGGACATGCGGTGGACTCCTCCACCAACGGCCTCGACGGGTTGCAGACCATTCTCACCGGGGACCCCGATGTCGTCATCCTCGACCTCGGGTTGCCCGACGTCCCCGGGGAGCGACTGCTCGGGATGATCCGTGCGGTCTCGCAGGTCCCCATCATCGTCGCAACCGCCCGCGACGATGAGGGGCTCATCGTGAAACTGCTGGACGCCGGGGCCGACGACTACCTGGTGAAGCCCTACTCCCCCGAGCAGCTCGAGGCACGGCTCCGGGCGGTCCTCCGGCGTGCGGGGGCCACCGCCGAGGCCGCTCCCCAGCCGGCATTGCGGGTCGGGGGGCTCGAGGTGGATCCCTCGCGCCGGACTGCTGTCGTGGACGGGACACCGCTGGATCTCACGAGGCTCGAGTTCGACGTCCTGGCCTATCTCGCCGCCAACCCGGGGCGTGTCGTGAGCCGCAAGGAACTGCTGCGTGAGGTCTGGCAGCGCACCGACTCCGCCCGGACCGTCGACGTCCACCTGTCATGGCTGCGCCGCAAACTCGGCGACGACCTCGAGGATCCGCGCTTCGTGCACGTCCACCGCGGAGTCGGGGTCCTGCTCGAGGACCGGGACTCCCCGGACGAGAAGGGCTGATGTACCGCCGGCTCGTGACGTTCAGCCTGTCGGTTGTTTTCGTCGCGCTCGTGGCACTCGTCATCCCCCTCGGGCTCGCCGTCCGCGATCTCGTGCGCGCCGAGGAGATCAGCCACGCAGCCGACCACGCCCGGGCGACCGCGAACTCCTGGGAGAAGGCCTGGCAGAAGGCCCGCGCCGCGTCGCCGAACGACGACCGGGTCGCCACGCCGGATGTGCGGATCCCGCCCGGGGAGGGCGAGGTGACGCTCCTGCCGCCGGGCCGTCAGCCGATCGGCGCGCCGGTGGACCCCCGGTCCACCCGCGCCGTGGAGGCGGCGAAGAAGGGTCAGTCGGCCAACGACGATGTCGGGGACATGGCGTTCTCGACGGCGCCGGTGATTCTCGACGACAAGACCGGTGTCGTCCTGGTGACCCTCGATGCCGCCGAGTTGCGGGAAGGCCTGGCGGGTCGGCTCCTGGTGCTCGCCGCGGTGTCCGTGGCGCTCCTCGGCTTCTCGGCCATCGCGGCATGGCTCCTGGCGAGACGCACCGCCCGCCCCATCAGCGAACTGGCCGCGACCGCCGACACCATGGCCGACGGCGACCTCAGCGCGCGGGCCGAGGGATCCGACATCAAAGAGGTCCAGGACGTCTCCACCGCACTCAACCGGCTGGCGGCGCGGGTCGAGGAACTGCTCGACGACGAACGTGCCACCGCCGCCGAACTGGCGCATCAGCTGCGCACCCCGCTGACGGTTCTCAGCGTGGACATCGACGGCGTGGCCGATCCCGAGGTCCGGGGGCGCCTCGAGGAGGACGTGCTGGCACTGCAGCGCCAGACCGACGAGATCATCACCGCTGCCCGCCGCTCGCAGCGCGAAGGCCTGCGGGCCGGGTGCGATGCCTCGAAGGTCGTCGCGGAGCGAACCGCGTTCTGGGGCGTCCTGGCCGAGGACCAGGGTCGACCCGCTGCCATCACGGTGGCGCCCGGGCCGCTGTGGGTGCGGCTCACCGAGGACGACCTGGCCACCCTCCTGGACATCCTTCTGCAGAACGTTTTCCTGCACTCCCCGGAGGGCACGGCGTACGAGGTGTCGCTCGGCGAGGGCCGCCCGGCCGGGGCGGTCCTCATGGTCCGCGACTACGGCGACGGGTTCCGCGACGGCAACACCGAACAACGGACCGGGACCACCGGCCTCGGGCTGTCCATCGCCGAACGACTGGCGGTCGCCTCGGGTGGGGGCCTCGAGCGCAGCAACGACCACGGCGCCGTCGTCGTCGTGACCCTCGGCCCGCCGCGGGAGTGACCCAGCCCGGCCGGCGGGAGGACGGCACATCGACACGATGTGCACTTCACCGATCCGCAGTAGCCTGGCGGGACACAGGCGTACGGAGGTTTCATGGAGACGATCGACATCTTCGCGGAATCCGACCGGCAGACCCTGCCGGGACGCCAACTCGCCGCCATCCGGGAAGCCGCTCCCGCCTTCCACGACTGGTTCTCCGCCACGGGCAGGGTCCGCGCCGTGCGCACCCTCGACCTGGTGGGATTGCCCTACCCGACCGAGTACGCCCTGTTCCGGGCCCACTCCCAGATCGCCTCACCCTTCGTCCGCATCACCAACCGTTTCCTCGTCGTCCAGTTCGAGGATCACGACGGCATCCTGCGCACGATGCTGGTCGGGCCGACCGATGTGGATCTCGCCGGCAACACCGCCTACTTCGAGGCGTTGGGCGCGCGCCTGCCCGGCGCGGTCCAGTCGGTGGCGGTGAAGCGCTACCGGACGGTCCCGGAACACCTCGCCGAGATCGGCCTGTCCCCCGCTGACATCGACTACGTCACCTTCGATCATCTGCACACGCAGGACATCCGGCGCTGGTTCGGGACGACAGAGCCGCAGCCGGACCTCGCCGCCAAGGGGATGGCCGACCGGAACGAGCCCGTCGAGCCCTTCTTCCCCAACGCCGAACTGCTCATCATGCGCCGCGAATGGGAACAGTTCCCCGGCGAGCATCCCCTGCAGCGACGCTGGTTCCAGGGGCGCACCTACCCCGCCGTCCGCACCGACCGCATCCGGCTCCTCGACGACGACGTGCTGCTGGGGCCCGGTGTGGCGCTGGTGAACACGCCGGGGCACACAGTGGGCAACCACTCCATCGTGCTGAACACCTCCGCCGGTGTGTTCACCTCGTCGGAGAACGGCATGATGCCCGAGGCCTACGCGCCGGAGGCCTCGGCGATCCCCGGGCTGCGCGGGTACGCCGAAGAGACGGGTTTCGAGGTCGTGCTCAACTCCAACACCCCCGAGTCCAGCGGGGTGCAATACAACTCGATGATCAAGGAGAAGTTGATCGCCGGGCGTGGTGGCGCCGCAGGGGAGACCGTCCAGCACTTCTGCTCCTCGGAGATGTCGTCGTGGTGGTTCTCCCAGCGGACCGGGCCCGGTGAGATCTTCGAGGAGATCACCGATGGTGTCTTGGACGTCAACCCTCGCGCGCAGCGGTCCCCCACCCGCACGAGGACGCGGGCCTCGGCCTGACCACGATGTCCACCGCCGTCGCCGAGTCCCCCGACGTCCGGGCCTCCGACGGCGCCCGACCGCGCAACTGGCTCGTCTTCCACGCGGTGTTCGCAGTGGTCGCGGCAGCGGGGCTGCTCCTTCCGATGGGTGCCTTGGGCTCACGGGTCCTGATCCTCGTCCTCGCCTACAGCGTCGGCATCGCCGTCATGGCCGTGCGCACCCACGATCGCGTCCTGTGGTCCATGTGGGCGACGCTCGCACCGATGAGCCTGCTCATGATCTTCCCGGACTGGTTCCTCTCCGCAGTCCTCGACACGATCGAGTTCCCCGACACGGGCTCCCCCTTCATCGGGACGATGCCGATCTTCATGGCGTTCATGTGGACTGTCGCCCTGCTCCCCGTCATGCTCCTGGGCTGGTGGGTCGAGAGCCGGCACGGAGCGTCGGCCGGCATCTCCGTGGCGGTGGTTGCAGGGCTGGCGCTGTTCACCGCCGCCGAGTACGCCGCCCCGCTCATCCCGCTCTGGTACCCCGAGAACGTCGTCACCGTCGCGGGCGTCGCGCTGTACGTGCTGCTCCCCGAGGCGGTGCTCACCGCCGCGACCTATCTGCTGGTCCGCGGCGCGCTATTCCGACCGGTGTGGGCGACGATGTGCGGGGTGGTGGGAATCCCTTTCATGTACCTCGGGATGCTGAGCACCGGTTACCAGTTCATCGGGTGAGGTGTCACAGCCTGCCGAGCCGAGCCAGACTCCCCGCCCGCCGCAGGAGCCCCGCGGCCGGCAGATCGGGGATCCCGTCCAGCACCACGGACATCCCCACCAGCCCCCGGCCCTCGCGCACCCGCAGACCGCGGGCCAGGCCCATCAGGTCGATCCGCCCGGCGGCGACGTCGACGATGAGGCCGGCGGACCCCACGACGGCGGGTCCGAGGTCGTCCCCGGCGCCCTCGGTCTCGTCGGCGACGACCGTTCGCCACGCTCCCTCACGCACACCCGTTCCCGCGGTGAGCTCCGGTGTCACGGCGGCGATGGACGCCTCTGCGGACATGCGTGCCGCCACGGCCCCCGAACTGTCCACCAGCGCGACGACGCCCAGGGCATCCAGCTCGGGGCGATCCGGCGCCCCGGCAGGTCTCAGGTCCCGGGCGATGACAGCCAACTGGAAAGCCGCGGCGTGGATCATGGTCCCGACGGGGACGCGACCGAGCGGCGACGGGCCCACGAGATCCGCCTCCCCGGTCCCCTGCGCACTGTCCGTCCACGAGACGATATGTTCGGCGCTGCGGCGCACCATGGCCACGATCTCGATGTCCGACGCATCCCCATGACTGGCCCGCAACCGCTTCTCGATGGCCGCCTGGTCGACGTGTTCCGCGGACCCGTCGCGGGCATCGTCGACCATGGCATGGATCCCACGCGCGTCGGGCCACGCCCCCAGCGGTATCAGCAGGTCCCGGGCCCGCTTGCCCCGCGACCTGGTCCTGGCAGCCAGGTCCACCTCGGTGAGCAGGGAGTCGAAGATCTCCCACGACCGGTGGATCCCGGCTCGCCAGCGGGCCGGGTCGTCGAGTACCCCCCGTTGTCCGGGTTCGGGGGCGAGGGGAGCGGGCAGCGGCGACATCGCCTTGACGCTACACGCCACGGGACGCGGGGGCCGCCCGGCCGCACAGCCTGGACGCCAGGTGCGGGGGATCCGCGCTCAGAGCACCTTCTTGAAGTACCGCTGCATGCGATGGTCGGCCCGGCTGCGCAGTTCGGCGAGGGAGATCGCGGACTTCTTGCTGAGGCTGCCGGCGCCGTCGGAGGACTTCAGGAACGGCGCTGCCGCCGCGGCGTAGTCCTCTTCGGCCTTGCGCCACGCCTTGTGCGCCTTCTCGACGTCATCCGCTGCCACGCGCGACAGCCTAGGACCCGGTGCGCCGATGTATCGACCCGCCGGCGGATGTCGTCGCCAGGTTGTCCGAGCTGACACCACCCGTTCACTTCACGTTCACACCATTCCGGCCGACCGGACATGCCGCCGATGCCTCGACCGCTCACCGCTCCGCGGCGCGCTCCTTCGGATCGGGCAGGGGCAGCGGATCTGACTTGGTCAGTGCATCCGTGGGAGCCGCGCCGTAGCGACCGGGGCCCTGCGGATCGAGGGCATGCAGCCACGCCATGGTCATGCCGAAGGTCTTGTCCGCGATCTCGGTGGAGCTGCGGAAGTCGTCCGGCCTGATCTTCAGAGGCCACGGACCGGGCAGGTACAGGACCGTCCGGTCGGTGACACTCTCCAGGTCGCGCCGCACCTGCTGGCTGGCCATGATCGCTGCCGTGCGCAGGAGCCGGTCGGTGTAGGTGCCGTCCCTGGTGGGTGGCATGAGGGTGAATCCGCAGTCGAGGACGACGATCGTGCGCGCGCCCAGTCCGGCCGCCACCGAGATCGGCACATTGGCCACCAGCCCCCCGTCCACGAGCCTGCGGCCGGCCCGCTCCACCTCCGGGAAGACCAGGGGGATCGCGGCGCTGGCCAACAGCGCAGAGACCAGGTCCCCCTCATCGATCGCGACAGCACGCCCGGTGTCGAAGTCCGTGGCCATGGCGGTGTGCGGCAGCGCGAGATCGGAGAAGTCGCGTGCGCTGATGGCCTTCTCGATGAATGCCCGCAACCCGTCGTTCGGGACGACGGACGGTTTGCCGGTCGCCAGGTTGACGGCGTGGTTCAGCGCCGTTCCGAAGATCTCCTGCCGCGTCACCTCCGCCCACAGTTCGGTGAGCCGAGCGGGGGCGGCCGCCGGGTCCTCGGCCAGGACAGCCCCGTTGAGGGAACCCACGGAGGTCCCCACCACGAAGTCCGGGTGGATGTCGGTCTCCCCGAGCGCCCGGACGTGTCCGACCTGCGTGGCTCCGAACGTCGCTCCCCCCGCAAGGACGTACGCGACGGGCCCCGGGAGTGCCCCGGCGAGTTCGATCTGCGGCATCCGACGCGTCCTCCTCGATCCCCCGGCGACCGTTCGCACTGTCGTGCCTCACTGTGCCAAGAAGCGGCCCCGGTGGCCTGTCGGGTCGCTCGGGTCGACGTGCCGGTGGTGACACTCGACACAGATCCGGCTGCGAGCACAGCTGCAACAGGCTCGACGGGGCGACGAGGGGAACCGACAGCCCGTGCCGGACGTCGGTAGGGTGAGGCAGCCGAGGAGATCATGTGCGCCGACCAAGCAGCCCCCGCCCGACCATCGCGACGGTGGCCGCCGCCGTCCTGGCGCCACTGCTCGTGGTGCCCGGTCCCGCCGTCGCCCTCGAGGACACCGACGTATCGCTGACGGCCGCGGGCTCACTGTCGTCGTGGGGACGCTGCGCCTCGCGCGACCTGCGTTACGGCGACATCGAGTGCGCGACGCTGCGCACTCCGATGGACCCCGACGACCCTGCTGGTGCCACGGTGCGGATCGCGGTCTCCCGCGTCCCGCACACCTCCTCGGCCGCCCGTTACCGCGGCGTCATCCTGCTCAACCCCGGCGGCCCGGGCGTTTCCGGACTGGCGGAGCCGCTCTACGTGAGCCCGGCACTTCCTGCGAAGGTGCGCAACCGCTACGACTGGATCGGCTTCGACCCCCGGGGAGTGGGTGCGAGCCGCCCCCGGCTGACCTGCGACAACGGCTACTTCGGGTTCGACCGACCCGACTACGTCCCCCGTCCGCGCAGTGACCTCGTCGACTGGCTGAGGCGTTCCCGCGACTACGCCGAGGACTGTGCGTCCAACGGCCAGATCCTGCGTCACATGCGCACCACCGATGCGGTCGCCGACATGGAGGCATTACGCGTGGCGCTGGGCGCCGAGCAGATCAGTTACCTCGGCTTCTCGTACGGCACCTACCTGGGCCAGGTGTACGCGACCCTGCATCCGGAGCGGGTCGACCGCATGATCCTCGACTCGAACGTGGATCCGACCGATGTTTTCTACCGGGCCAACCTGCACCAGGACGTCGCGCTGCAGAAGAACCTCGACCGCTGGTTCTCCTGGATAGGTAAGAGGCATCGGAAGTTCCGCCTCGGCACGTCGGGTGAGGCCGTCGCTGCCACCTTCGACCGGACGTCGCGCCGACTCGATCGTCGGCCCGCCGCCGGGAAGATCGGCTCCTCGGAGTGGATCGAATCGTTCCTCTCCGTCGCGTACAGCAAGGACTTCTGGTACGGGAGGGCGGACGTCTTCTCGCAGTACGTGCGGAAAGGCCGGACCAGACCCCTGGTGCGGGCCTACCGGCAGGCGGTGGACTTCGGTAACGACAACATGTTCGCCGTGTACTCGGCGGTCCAATGCACTGATGCCCCCTGGCCGACGTCATGGAGCCGTTGGTCGCAGGACAACTGGCGTGTCTACCGCAAGGCGCCGAACACGACCTGGATGAACGCCTGGTACAACGCGCCGTGCCGCCATTGGCCGGCCCCGGCCGGGCCACGGTTCCCCGTGGACGGGTCCCAGGCGCCGGCCATGCTGTTGGTGTCGGGCACCCACGACGGCGCGACACCGTTCGCCGGCAGCCTCACGGTGCGGGAGGAATTCCCCCGGTCGAGGCTCGTCGAGATCGTGGGCGAGCCGACCCATGCCGACAGCCTCGGCAACAGGTGTTCCCTCGGCTACGTGGCGCGTTTCCTCGGCTCGGGCGCCCTACCGCCCCGCAGGGCCGGCGATCGCGCGGACGTGCGTTGCCCGATGGGCGGGGGTGGCCGCGGCTGGACCCAGTCGTCGCGCTCGACGGTGCCCATGATTCCGTGACCGAGGGCTCCCGTGGCTCGGTCTTCGCGGTGGCGGGATCAGGGCCAGGTGCTACACGGTCGGCCAGCGGCCGACGCGCTCGTCGCCGGACCCGCCCACGAACCATGCATCGAGTCCCTGCCGTTCGATCCACCGCGGGCCCTCGGTTCCGAGGATGAGACCCGCAGTGCTGGCGGCGTTGGCCGTCGCGGCGCTGTCCGCCAGCACCGAACACGTCCACCACTGTGTATCGGCCGGCTCCCCGGTGCGGGGGTCGATGATGTGGTGGGAACGATGACCCTCTGACGTCGTCCACGCGCGGCGTCCGACGCCACTGGTGGCGACAGCGCCGTCCCACAACTCCAACTCCGCCTCGCCCGCGCCAAAGAACTCCGGGTCGACCGTTATCTCCCACGGCTCGTCCCGCGCGATCGCACGCAGGTCACCGCCCATGTTCGCGAGCGCATCGCCGCCGAGTTCCGTGATTGCCCGGGTGGCCACCCGGTCCGCCAGCCACCCTTTCGCCACGGCGCCGAGGTCGAGGCTCGAGTCCGCCGGGATGCGCACGCGGGCATGGCTTCCGGCCGGTACGACCTCGATGTCACGCCAGCAGCCGTTGGTGCGGACGGTCGGCTGCGCTGAGACGACGGGCACGACCCCGGCCCGCCAGTCGCGGTAACCGGCCGCATCCACAGCGGCTGCCAGTGCCGGATCCACGATCCCCTCGGTCCACCTGGCCGCGTCGAGGGCCGTTTCGAGGAGTTCGACGAAGTACCAGGAGACACGCACCCAGCGGCCGGCGTTGCGGTTGACGATGCTGATCTCGGAGTCCTCACGGAACCGGCTGATCGAGGTCTCCATGCGCATGACCTCCTCGCGCAGAAGTTGGGCCACCGCCGGTCGGGGGGCGTCGCGCACGATGAGTGAGAGGTCCGTTCGCCAACGGTCGAGTGAGGCGTGGACCTCGGTGCGGGGGACGGCGGATGGAGCGACAGTCATGGCTCCACTGTCCCCGCTCGTGGGTCAAGCCGAACCGTCCGCTACGTCAAGCCGATGTAACGCGCCTCCACAGGAGCGCTTGCCGCCGACGTGGGCGAGATTCGATGACTCCGACTCGCACACTGCTGTCATCAGCGGTGAGAACCGCGCGGCCCACCCGGGAGATTCCCGGCCAACGCCGTAGACACGAGGAGACGAGATGTCGAAGAACAACAA
>CAIWTL010000096.1 GCA_903915555.1 uncultured Micrococcales bacterium
CAGGAGATGCCCGCGGTGGAGGCCCTCGCGCGCACCGACGTCGTGTGCGTCGACAAGACCGGCACCCTCACCGACCCCGGGATGTCGCTGCGCGACGTCGTACCCCTCGGTGCGCCCGACGACCAGCGCGTCCACGCGATCCTGGGGGCTGTCGGTGCCGCCGACCCACGGCCCAACCCGACCATGGATGCCGTGCGTCGCGACTGCCCCGACCCGGGGTGGAAGCTGGCGGCCACGGTTCCGTTCTCGTCGGCGCGCAAGTGGTCGTCCGCCACGTTTCCGCAGGGGACGTTCGTGTTCGGGGCTCCCGAGATGCTGCTACCGGACCTCACCGATCAGCCCTGGTGGCCGCAGGCCCGCACCTACGCCGACGACGGTGCCCGTGTGCTGCTCCTGGCCGAGGCGACCCAACCGGTCAGCGCCGATGATCCCCTGCCGCCCCTGGCGCCGCTCGCGGTCGTCGTGATCGACCAGCAACTGCGGGCCGACGCGGCGCAGACCGTCACGTTCTTCAACGATCAGGGTGTGGCGGTGAAGGTCATCTCCGGTGACAACGCGGCCACGGTCGGCGCCATCGCCGAGCGGGCCGGGGTACCCGGGGCCGGTGACCCCCTGGACGCCCGCGACCTGCCGAGCGACCTGTCAGCCATGGGGCAGCAACTCGACACGCACAGTGTGTTCGGCCGTGTCACCCCCGATCAGAAGCAGGACATGGTGGAAGCGCTGCAGCAGCGCGGCCACACCGTCACGATGACCGGTGACGGCGTCTACGACGTTCTCGCCCTCAAGCGCTCGGACCTCGGGATCGCGATGGGATCGGGCGCACCGGCGACTCGGGCGGTGGCACAGATCGTCCTGATGGACAACAAGTGGTCCACGCTGCCGCAGATCGTCTTCGAGGGCCGGAGGGTGCTGGGCAACATCGAGCGGGTCTCCGACGTGTTCCTGACCAAGTCGATCTACGCGATGGTCATCAGTCTGGCCACCGGGGTCTTCGGCGTCGCTTTCCCGTTCCAGCCCATCCAGTTGACCCTGGTGTCCGCGTTGACGATCGGGATCCCCGGCTTCTTCCTCGCGCTGATGCCCAACACCGACCGATTCCGGCCCGGCTTCTTCCGACGTGTGCTGACCTTCGCGGTACCGGCGGGGATCGTGTGCGCCGCCAGCGCCTTCGCCTGCTACCAGCTCGTCACGCCGCTGGTCGGGGATGTGCCTGCCCAGACCTACGCGACGGTCACGCTGGTCATCGTGGCCCTGGGGGTGCTGCTGCAGTCCGCCCGACCCCTGAACCTGATCCGGATCGGTGTGGTGCTGGCCATGCTCCTGGGGTTCCTCGGCGTACTGGTCATCCCACCTCTGGCACGATTCTTCTCGATGAAAGTCGACCTCGGACACGCCCTCCTCGTCGCCGCCGTGGTCGGCGGCGTCGGTGTCCTGGTGATCCTGGCGCTGACCCCCCTGATCGACCGGATGAGACGCTCGTGAGCCCGCAGCGCAGGAAACCGGCCGCGCGCAGTCGGCCCTCGCGCGTGGTCAGCGTCCCCGACGCCAAGGTCGCGCTGTCGACGGCCTCCGTCTACCCCGAGTCGACCGCGGCTGCGTTCGAGATCGCGGGGCGGCTGGGCTACGACGGCGTCGAGGTCATGGTCATGACAGATCAGGTGAGCCAGGACCCGGACGCCTTGAAACGCCTGTCGGACCACTACTCGATGCCGATCCTCGCAGTGCACGCCCCGTGCCTGCTCGTGACGCAGCGGGTGTGGGGCACCGATCCCTGGGGCAAGTTGGTCCGGGCGCGGGCCGCCGCCGAGAAACTCGGCGCGGGCACCGTGGTGGTCCACCCGCCGTTCCGTTGGCAACGGGAGTATGCGCGCGACTTCGTCCTGGGGCTCAAGCGGATGGGTGAGGAGACCGACATCCGGTTCGCCGTCGAGAACATGTACCCGTGGCGGGCGCGCTCGCGTGAGGTGGCGGCCTACGCCCCGGGGTGGGACGTGCGGCTCGGCGACTATCCGCACACCACGCTGGACCTGTCGCACACCGCTGTCAGCCAGTCGGACCCGGTCAAGATGGCGGACGACCTGGGGGATCGGCTCGCCCATATCCACCTGGCCGATGGCAGTGGGTCGGCCCGCGACGAGCACCTCATCCCCGGTCGGGGGACCCAACCCGCCGGTGAACTGCTCGAACTCCTCGCGCGGCGGCAGTTCGACGGAACCGTCGTGGTCGAGGTCTCCACCCGCAAGGCGTCCTCGCGGGCGGAACGGGAAGCCGACCTCGCCGAGGCCCTCGCGTTCGCCCGCCTGCACATGGCCATCTCGCCGGAGGAGCCGCGAAGGGGACGCGTGAGGTCCGACTCTTCCCTACAGTGAGGGTGTGGCCAAGGACGACGTTTCGGATGCCGTGCTCGATGCTGCCCGCGCGGCATTCCACACCCGCGGATACGCGAAGACCACAATGAGGGGTGTTGCGGCCGCGGCCGGGGTCGCCCCGTCCGTCATGCGCAAGTACTACGCGAACAAGGAGCAGATGTTCGCGGCGGCCATGAGGCTCCCCTTCGACCCCTCACGGTCCGTCCCCGAACTGCTCGCACCCGGGCTCGACGGCATGGGCGAGCGCCTCGTGAGAGGGACCTTCGACGTCCTGAAGGACGAGAACACCCGGCAGCAGATCGTGGATCTCTTCCAGGCGGGCGCCTCCGCCGGCAAGGCCGCGCAGTCGTTGCGCGACTTCCTCGAGGAGGCCGTCGTCGATCGCGTCGCGGCCGTCGTGGGGATCCCCGACGCGCGGATGCGGGCCGCCCTGATCTCCAGCCATCTCATCGGGCTCGCCGCGACGCGCTATGTCGTGAAACTCGAGCCGCTGGCCTCGGCCTCCGAGGACGAGGTGGTGCGCATCTACGCCCCGATGATCCAGGACCTGCTCGACCCCACGAAACCGGTCAGGGGGCTCAGCAAGTCGTCGTCGTCCTCCTCATCGTCGTCGTCGAGCCAGAAGCAGTGACGGCGTCCCGGCAGGACCTCGTCGGGCCTTGCCCAACGGCAGGGACTAGCCTCTCAACATCACCCCACATCCCGGGAGGTCGCACATGCTCCGCGAAACCCTGCTGACGGTGTCGCGCAACGACCGCATCAAGGATCTGTCCCTGGCCATGCCCGTCACCCGTGACGTGGTCCGCAGGTTCGTGGCGGGGGAGTACGTCCCGGATGCGGTATCGGCCACGGCGGAACTGGCTGCCACGGGTCGCCTGGTCACCATCGACCGGCTGGGCGAGGACGTCCTCGAGATGGCCGATGCGCGCCAGACGCGTGACGACTACCTCGAACTGCTCGATGCGCTGGCTGCCAACGGGCTGACGGCGGACGCCGAGGTGTCGGTGAAATTGTCCGCCGTGGGTCAGGCGCTGCCCGGCGACGGGGAGAAGATCGCCCTCGACTTCGCCCGCGACATCTGCCAACGCGCCACCGAGTACGGCACCACCGTGACCCTCGACATGGAGGACCACACCACGACGGACTCGACCCTCGGGATCCTGCGTGAGCTGCGGCATGACTTCCCGGCGACGGGCGGCGTGATCCAGGCCTACCTCTACCGCAGTGAGGCCGACTGCCGGGACCTCGCCTACGAGGGCTCCCGTATCCGGCTGTGCAAGGGCGCCTACAAGGAGCCGGAGTCCGTGGCCTACCAGTCCAAGCACGAGGTGGACCTCGCATTCGTGCGCTGCATGAAGATCCTGATGGCGGGCGATGGCTACCCCATGATCGCCTCGCACGACCCGCGCCTCGTGGACATCGCCCAGTCGCTGGCGATCCACAACGACCGGCCCAAGGGGTCGTACGAGCATCAGATGCTCTACGGGGTGCGCCCCGAGGAGCAACTCCGGCTGGCAGACCAGGGCGAGAAGATG
>CAIWTL010000097.1 GCA_903915555.1 uncultured Micrococcales bacterium
AGGGCCTGCTCCCGACGTCGTACGCGACGGATGATCGCATCGGCATCCTCTACGAGGACGAGGAGCCGGTGCGGGTCATTGCCGACCTCGACGCCGACCCCGTGGACGGTCCGGCCGCCTACCGGATCGAGCGCGCGGGCGACCAGGTGGTGGAAACGAGGCTGCCGGTCGGCAACGTCACATGCTAGGCGTCGATAGAGCGGCTACCTGAACGTGCAAGACGCACGTGCATAAGCGCTGGGACCGGCGAAACTGGTTGCCGAGATCTCGAATCGGAGCACCGAGCCTTCCTTGAAACGGTAGGGCCAGTCAAAGTCCATGTAGGTCGCGCCGGATCGGTACCAACGCCCAGACTGCTTGCCGTCAACGGTCAGCCGGACCTTGTAGTTCCTGATGGGCCCCTCCGGCAGGGTCCGGGGCTCCCGCCAGCGCAGCCTGGCGTGCGACTCGTCGCGACCAAGTGTGCAGGTGGCCGCTGCATCGCGTGGCCGTGACGGTCTCTTCGTGAGCCGGATATCGGTCTCGTAGATAGCGCCAGCCCGCTCGCTTGCCACGAGCATCCGAACATCGTCCCAGGTGGCAGTAATGCTGGTGGGTGCCGCAGGGAAGGGCACCGCGCCGAGCGTGCGGCCCTTTGCAAGGTCTACTACCAGTAGACGGGACCCGCGCTCATCACCCACGTATCCGATCTCGCCCCAGAAACGCGCGTCAATGCTGGTCAGAACACCGTCTGTCTCGAGCGTCTGGAGGATGGAGTCGCCGGCGAAGGACACCCGAACGAGCTGGCCTTCTTCCGTGGCCACCCAGATCCCCTCCCAGCCCGTCGTCACCGAGGTGGCACGCCCGGGGAGGGCGAGCGGCTCAGTCACCTTGAATGTGTTGTCATTCAAGAGCACCAGTTGCGTGGGCGAGAGCACGACGATGTCTCCGTCGGACGTGGGCCCGGCCAGGGCGATGGGTTCTCCGCCGACATGGATCCGCGCATCAGGCGTGACGATGTCACCGTTCGCGCGATCCGCGACGAGCCACTGCCCGCTTCGGTAGTCCTGCATGACTGTGGTGGGATCTGTGCCTGGCAGTGGCGCGACCCAAGTCTTCTCGCCGGTGCCCATGTCGATCGCGGTGAGTTGCGGCGGATTAGCACTCAGCACGAGCGCCACGACCTCGTTTTCGCCGTAGTACTCGATCATGTCGCGGACCTCGCCAAGACCCTCGTGTCGAATGATCACCGAGTTGTCCTGCCCGTGGTAAAGGGTGACGGAGCCACCGGAGTCCGCGATAAAGAGATTGCCCTCCGCCCCCACGACCACCTTGATGGGCCTGCCACCCACGCTGAGAGTGCTCTCCACCCTGCTGGACATCGCGTGGGCGGCCGGCGCGTAGGCCACCACGCCCACCACCAGTGCCGCCGCCAGGAAACAACGGTGAATTCTCATGGGCACCCTCACTCGACGCTGAACTTCGGCAGGTGATCGCCCAGCCACTTGGGCAGCCACCAGTTGGCCCGGCCGAGCATCGACATCACGCTGGGCACGAGGATCAGTC
>CAIWTL010000098.1 GCA_903915555.1 uncultured Micrococcales bacterium
GTCGCGCTCGGTGCGCTGAGTGAGGGTGCGGTTCCTCCGCCGCAGATGCGCCAGCGACAGGCGACGGCGGAAGTCCCGGACAGCCGCCACCCGGCGCCGCTCGAGACGTTGCGAGCGGGCCTCCCCGTAGCGCACACCGGGACCGCCGCCCGGATCGGCGGCGATCGCCGCTTCCCGCCAGGCGGCGTCGATCATGAGATCGTCGACGCCGAGCAGGCTCGCGCGTGTTGCGGCCGCCGTCGCGCCGGCGGGGTCACCCGCCAGTCGGCACAGCCGTGCCCGGACGGCCAGCGACACTGCCAAGGTCCCCGTTCCGTCCATGGTTCCCTGATCGAGGATCTCCGTCAGGCGCTGGGCCTGAGTGGTGCCGATCCGGTGGGGGTCGGTCAGGGAGAGCCCGGCCAGCTGCAGTGTCTCGGCGAAGCCTTCCGCCGCCGGCCAGTCGTGTTCCACTGCTTCGGCGGCCATGTCCTGGGCCGCCGCAGAGCAGGAGCGGGCGTGCTCCTGGGCCGCGTCGCGATGGCCGCAGGCGGTGGCCTCCAGTGACCACCGGAAGTGCAGTTCGGCCAGGTTGGCCAGATCGATGAGGCGCTGCAGATGGTACGGCGCGGCGTAGTGTTCCGACTCCTCCGCCGCCCGCTCGAGGTGGGGTTGGGCCAGCTCGAACAGGTGCATCATCAGGAAGAGCACGCCCATGTTGTTGGAGGCGGCCCCGATGCCCGTGGGCTCGCCGCGGGGATCTTGCCGCGGGAGGGCGGACTCGAGTGCCAGTTCGCGCTCGGCCGTCACCATCGCTTCGAGAGCGCTCTCGTCGTCACCCTGCCGCCACGACCACAGCGCCCCGAGTGAGCGGGCGGCCGCCGACCAGGCGGGCCGCTGGTCGGCCAACGCCCGCTCCATGTAGCTGTCCACCTCACCGGGGAGGCGGGAGTCACCTGACTCGACCAGGACGATGAGATCCACGAGCCCCGAGGCCAGGGGGGAAAGCGACGGTTCGGGCGGCTCGGCGTCCGGAGGGGTCACCGCGGTGTTGTCGGGGCCGCTCTGCAGGGAGCGCAGAACGGCCACGAACTCGGTCACCCGTCACCGCCCTCCTCGTCCGCCCCACTGTAGGCAGTCGAGCTGGTGACCGGCGACCCGGCCGGTGATCTTGGTGGCAGTTGGGGTGGAGCCGCTCGATGGCCGTCATGGTCCCCATGGAGACCGGTCGACCGCAGGTAGATGAGTGCGGCCGTCAGGCGGCGGTTGATGCCGTGGCGGGAGTTGAGCCCCAACTTCTTGAAGATGCTGCCGATGTAGTTCTCCACCGCCTTGACCGTGATGACGAGTCGGCGGCCGATCTCCGGGTTGTCCAGCCCCCCGGACATGAGGCCGAGGACCTCCAATTCCCGAGCCGTGAGTGAACCGAGGTCCGCATCCTGCGCTGGGGGATCCGGATCCTGGCGGTCGAACGCGATCAACCCGTCGCTCACCGCACTCACGGCCGAGAACAGTATTTGTGGATCATGGACCGCCAACGCGTTGAGCAGCGCATGAGGCCGCGCCGATCGCCGCAGGGCCCGGATGAGAGAGGGAGCCTCGGCGTTGGTCACGACGAGCAGGCCCGTGTCCGGGTGGTCGATCATGAGATCCAGCAGTTGCTGCACCTCGGCGTCTCCCCCGGGACCGGGTGAGGTGATCATCACCACAAGGTCGATCCGGTCGTTCGCCAAGCGGTCGGGCACATCCGTGAGCGCCGCCACCGCGTCGACCGCCGCGGAGTTCTCGCTCTCCAGCAGGGCGGCGATGGCGAACGCCCGGAGGTCGGCACTGCCTGCGGTCACGACCAGGACTCGGATCGGTACGTACGGCGCGGAGCCGGGCGGCTGAATGGAGTCGTCCCCACCCGCGATGTGGCACAGGAGCAGGAGGTCTCCCGAGATGGGATCGAGCCAGACCGTGACCCGCGTGCGTCGGTGCTCGACGCGGCCCGA
>CAIWTL010000099.1 GCA_903915555.1 uncultured Micrococcales bacterium
GTCATCTGCGCGTCGACGGGGAACACGAGTGCCAGTGCCGCCGCCTACGCGGGGAAGGCCGGCCTCATCTCGGCGGTCCTCATCCCCGACGGCAAGATCGCCATGGGGAAACTGGCCCAGGCCGTGGTGCACGGCGCCCGCCTGCTGGCGGTCCAGGGGAACTTCGATGACTGTCTGACGGTGGCACGGGACCTCGCCGAGAACTACCCCGTCGCCCTGGTGAACAGCGTCAACCCGGTGCGGATCCAGGGTCAGAAGACCGCGTCGTTCGAGATCGTGGACCGGCTGGGGGACGCCCCGGACATCCACTGCCTGCCGGTGGGCAACGCGGGGAACATCACCGCCTACTGGCTGGGCTACCGCGAGTACGAGTCCGACGGACCCGCCTCGCGGCTTCCCCGCATGTGGGGATTCCAGGCGGCCGGTGCCGCGCCGATCGTGCGCGGCGAGAAGGTGTCGGCGCCCGAGACGATCGCCTCGGCGATCCGGATCGGGAACCCGGCGTCGTGGCAGTCCGCGCTCGCGGCCCGCGACGAGTCCGGCGGCGTGATCGAAGCCGTCACCGACGAGCAGATCCTCGACGCCTACCGACTGTTGGCACTGCGGGAGGGCGTGTTCTGCGAACCGGCCAGCGCTGCCGGGGTGGCCGGCCTGCTGCAACGGCGGTCGACCGTCCCGCCGGGCAGCACGATCGTGTGCACGTTGACCGGCAACGGTCTGAAGGACCCGCAGTGGGCCCTCGAGTCGGCGCCCGCGCCCACCGTCGTTCCGGTCTCGGCCTCGGCCGCGGCCGAGGAACTCGGACTGTGATCGCACCCGGTGACGCGGTGCGGGTGTCCGTGCCGGCCACGAGTGCCAACCTCGGGCCGGGCTTCGACAGCCTCGGCCTCGCACTGGACCTGTACGACGAGTATCGGGCGGAGGTCACCGCGCAGCCCGGTGTCGTGGTCGAGTCCGTGGGTCACGGTGCCGACTCCCTGCCGACGGACGGCGACCACCTCGTGGCTCGTTCCCTCCTTGCCGCACTGGACCGGTTCGGGGTGTCGCAGCCCCCGGGCCTCAGGCTGCGCTGCGAGAACGTCATCCCGCAGAGCCGGGGCCTGGGCTCGTCCGCCGCGGCCATCGTCGGGGGAGTCCTGCTGGGAGCCGAACTGGCCGGTGCAGCCGATCCGTCCGCGCTCGTCGCATTGGCCAGTGAGATCGAAGGTCACCCCGACAACGTCGCAGCCGCCCTGCTGGGTGGCTTGACGGTCTCGTGGACCGAGGATGACGGCGCCGGCCGGGCCATCGGTCTGGAGGTGCTGCCCCAGGTCACGCCGGTGGTGTTCGTTCCGGAGACCTCGAGTCCCACCGCCGCTGCGCGACAGGCGCTGCCGGAGTCGGTGACCCACCGCGATGCCGCGTTCAACGCCGGACGGTCCGCGCTCATGGTCGCGGCCCTCACCCGAGATCCTGGGCTCCTGGTGCCCGCGTCCGACGATCGGCTCCATCAACGTCAGCGCCGATCCACCTACCCCGACTCGCTGCGACTCGTCGAGGAACTTCGCGTGGCCGGATGGGCGGCCGCCATCTCAGGTGCGGGGCCCACTGTCCTCGTTCTGACGCACCGCGCCGAGGACGCGGCGGCGGTGGCGCGGCACGAGGTCCCCGGCTTCCGGCCCTGGGTCATGCGGGTCGGACGCGGCGGGCTCGCGACACGCATCGGGGACACCCGGTCATGATCGACCCGGGAGGCGTGTTACGGTGGTCACATCGCCCGGGGTCTTCCGAGCGGGACAGCTGAAGTTCTGATTCGGCCTCAGACCTGAATTCCATCTGGTCACACGATCGGTACAGGCTTCAGCACATCCTCGCCAGGATCCGGGGTGCCGATCAGGGGTCGACGGGTACATCCACTTCTCAGGTAACCGGTCAGATTTCATCCGCCGTCGGTCCCGCGGAAACACCGATGACGGGAGCTTCCGCCCCGTCCAAGCAAAGGATCACAGTTCAGTGACCGAGACATTGTCACAGGAAACCAGCGCCTCCGACGGCGCACCCAAGCGCAAGGGCACCGGACTCAACGGCATGCTCCTGCCGGAACTGCGCCAGATGGCCAACGACCTCGGTATCGCCGGGGTGAGCGGCATGCGCAAGAGCCAGCTCGTCGAGGCCATCGGGGCCCATCGCAGCGGCAGCTCGTCGCGTCCCGCCGCCACGCCGGAGGCCACCGCGGGCGACAGCTCCACCGACCAGGCCTCCCCCCCGTCCGAATCGTCCGTGCCATCCGGTGCCGAGGGTGAGGAGCGTGCCGATTCCGGCCGCCGTGGGGGACAGCAGCGCCAGGATCGCGAGCAGAACTCCGGCGAGCGGCGCGGTCAGCGTAACGACGGCAACCAGAGTGGGCAGCGCAACCAGGGCGACGACCAGCGCGGTCAGCGCAACGACGGTGGCCAGCGCAACGACGGCGGCCAGCGCAACGACGGCGGCCAGCGCAACCAGGGCAACCAGCAGCGCAACGACCAGCAGCGCAACGATGAGGGTGGCAGTCGCCGGCGGCGCCGCGGCCGCGACCGTAACCAGCGACGCGGTGGAGGCGGCCGCGACGTCGAGCCCGTGATCAACGAGGACGACGTGCTCCTGCCTGTCGCGGGGATCCTCGACGTCCTCGACAACTACGCCTTCGTCCGCACCAGCGGATACCTTCCCGGACCCAACGACGTGTACGTGTCGTTGTCGATGATCAAGCGGATCGGTATGCGCAAGGGCGACGCCGTGACAGGCCTGGTGCGGCAGCCGCA
>CAIWTL010000100.1 GCA_903915555.1 uncultured Micrococcales bacterium
CCGATCCCCTCGACGCGACGGGGTCGGGTGCGCCGGGGATTCGAACCGGTCCGGCTGATCCTGCATCACCAGCCCCGTCCCGTGACCGGCGTCCTGAGGTGGGAGCGGGTGCCGACGCCGCAGAAGACATTGGGCCGTTCCGCGCGGCTGCGCAACCTGTCGCGCGCGATGGTCGCCGACCGGCCGGTCACCGGTGCTCTCCTCGTCGACGACGTCCTGACCACAGGTGCCACCCTGACCGAGGCCGCCCGGGCCGTCGCAGCCGCCGGCGGTGTCGTCCGCGGGGCCGTCGTGGTGTGCCGGACCCAGCCCTGAGCCCGGATCCCGCCCGCGCGTCGCCCGGTCCCGGGCGACCATTCGGGTGGCGGGGGAGTCGACCGAACGACCCGTCGGGCGAGCGGCGAGGCCGACCCGTTAGCGTGGAACCACAAGGTCCGATCGAGGAGGGATGATGACGATCCAGATCGTGGTCCGAGGCCGCCATATGGAAATCTCGGAGCGGTTCAGGGAACTCGCGGTGGAGAAACTCTCCCGTGCCGAGCGTTTCGGACTCGACATCTCCCGCATCGACGTCGAGGTCTCCCACGAACGCAACCCCCGTCTCGCAGATCGCGCCATCGAGGTGGAGCTCACATGTCACGGCCGCGGCCCGCTGGTGAGGGCCGAGGCCCATGCGGGCGACAAGTACGTCGCTCTCGACCAGGCCACCGACACCCTCGCCGAACGCCTGCGCCGGCTCGCCGACAAACGGCTCAGTCAGCGGCGTCGCCACGCGCGGGTCATCGCCTCCGACGTCAAGGTCGACGCCGAGATGCCGGCGGCCGTGGAAGCGGAGGAGGCCGACGAGGCCCTCGAGCTCCCTGCCGACGTGGTTCTCGCGGAAGGCCCGGTGCTGGTGCGGCAGAAGGTCCACACCACCGCTCCCATGACGGTCCTGGACGCGTTGGACGCACTCGAGGCCGTGGGACACGACTTCTTCTTCTACTACGACGTCGAAGCCGAGCGTCCCAGCGTCATCTACCGGCGCCGGGGCTATGACTACGGGCTCATCCGACTGGACGTCGAGGACGGGCGCGCCGCCAGTTGACCGCTCTCGGGCCCGATCCGCAGGAGCGACCACTCGTAGGGGTGGCCGACCGGACCCCCGTCTTCCTGCGCGGCCTGGTGTCGGTCCTGGAACAGGAGGAGCTCGGCGTCTCGACCGCCACCTCCCCGGCCGAGATGCGGGATCTGCTGGGCAAGGGGCCCGAGATCATGGTGGTAGACGTCCGGATCCTCCGCGACGACGCCGACCTCCAGGCCGCGATCGCCGCCCGTGGCATCCCCCTGGTGGTCGTGGTGGCGCCCGGGGACGATGCCGTGCTCGACCTGGTCGAGGACGGTGTGGCGGGGCTGTGGGACAGAGAGGGAGACGTCGCCGAACTGCGTCGCGTCCTGAACGGCGCGCAGACCGGGGCGCCCGTGGTCTCACCGGAGGCGGCCGCCGGACTGCTCGCACGGATCGCCCGGGCCAGTGAGGCCGCTCGCGGCACCGCGGGACGGCTCACGAGCCGCGAGCGGGAGATCCTGCAACTGATGGCCGACGGCTCCGGGAACCGTGCCATCGCCGAGGCGCTCTTCATCAGTGAGAACACCGTCCGGAACCACGTGCGCAACGTCCTCGACAAACTGCAGGCCCGCACGCGAACCGAGGCAGTGGTGAGGGCCGTCCGAGCAGGTCTCATCCGCCTCTCCTGATGCCGTCCCGCGGTCACCGGTGAACCGGGGAGCGGCCGCGGATGGTCCCGGCCGTCACGCAGCGCAGGCCCAGGACGATTACGATGGCAGGCACCGCACCACAGGGAAGGCGCAGTCGTGGCATTGATGGAACGCATCCTCCG
>CAIWTL010000101.1 GCA_903915555.1 uncultured Micrococcales bacterium
ACATCATGCGCAGTAGGACAGTGTTGGTGAAGCCGGACCGGACCGTGAGGGTCCCGCTGCGATGCCCGGGCCACGGGTGACCGGGCCGCAGGAACCGAACCGGTTCGCTGGGGCAGTTACGTTCGCCCGCCAGGTCCCCACCGAGACAGGCCCGGTCACTGGGGTAGGCCACAGTAGGGCGCACCGGGCAATGGGACCAGGCAGACATTCTTGAGGGACTCTTGAGTAGGTTGGCGGGACTGGTCGCGGGATGATTTTGTGTACCCATGATCCGCACACCACCCCACAGGGACTGTGACGGAGCAGCCCCATGGTCGTCGAGGAGCACCCATGACCCTTATCAGTGACCGGCACGTCGACCAGGGCTTTCGGTCGCATGCGCAGCGGTGGAGGCACCCCGTGCTCATCGGACTGCTCGGGGCCCTCCTCCTGGTCACCTCGGGGGTGACAGCGACGCAGGCAGCCACCGCAGCGACAGCTTCCGCCACGTCGACGGACTCGCTGTGGGTGGGCTCCGGGAACAACGTGGGGGTCTGCCAGTCGCCGACGTCGACAGCCGCGCTGGCCGACTGCTTCACCGCACCTGCCGGTGTGTGGCCGCAGAACACCATTCAGGCCACCGCCACCGACGGCGTCAACGTATACTTCGCCACCGATTTCGGGGGTCTGAGTTGTCCCGTGTCGGGAGCCGGCACCAACTGCACACAGATCGCGGCAGGACCCTGGGGCGGCGGCGTCGACGGCACGTCCGTGAACGCCCTGGCTGCATCTGACGGTCAGTTGTGGATCGGGCAGGAAGACGGTCAGATCTACCGATGCCCCGCCGACCTGCCCTATTCGAGCGGTAGTTCGGCGCCGTCGCAGTGCGTGCTCCTCGACGACGCGGGCAACCGCGCTGTCAGCTCGCTGATCCTGGCCAACGGCACCCTCTACGCCGGCCTCCCGGGTGCGGGAGTCGAAGCCAAGAAACAGGGGCTGCTGTGGACCTGCGACCCGCAGACCGCGAACTCGTGCAGCACCCTCGACAGCCCCGGGAATAACTTCATCACGACGTTGGCGGCAGGCGGCGGCTACCTGTGGGCCGGGCTGAACAACGGCATCCTGTGGCGATGTGATCCGACGGCGACCAACTCATGTGACAACTGGGACCAGGCCGGCTGGACGATCAACTCGGTCTCGTATGACGGGCAGGGCACCATATACGCGGCGATCGACGCGTATAAGAAGAGGCAGAACGGTGTGATCTGGTCGTGTCCCACCGCTACCGAGAACGCCTGCGACAACGTGGTCTCGAACCTCGTGGTCCCGGGAGCAGTCGCGGCCGGTCCGGACAACGTCTTTTGGAGCGAGACCCAGCCCTCGTCGGCGGCTCCCGTGGTGTCATCGGGGCGGAAGGCCGGATCGAACGCCGCGGACAACAGCCCTGCGCTCTCCTACGGCACCAGTCCCTTCACAGCAGCGGCCTCGAACACCTGGGCCAACGCCGATGCCTTGCTCTACCTACCCGCCGGGGGGCCAACCGGGACGGGAGCAACGTCGGTGCGGATTCGGTCCACGCCGAGGGCGGTGAAGAGGCTCCGCGACATCTGTGCCGACCGGGGGAACAAGCCGAAGGTACACCTGCGGATCAAGGGTCCCCACGGCACCGTGGTGACCCGGCGCAGCGGTCTGTGTCGCCTGCGGAACACCAAAGTCATCTACGTACCGGCCTTCGACCTGCTGGATCCCGGCAAGGCGCTGGTCAAGGCACGCTTCACCGGAATCACGAAACGCCCCCTCAAGCGGAGCAGGACCGTGAAGGTCGAGCAGGACCGCACCGGGCGCGTCACCCTGCGCTGCCCGGACCACGGCTGACCAGCGGTAGGGAGGGTGCGCACCCCGTGAGAGAGCCCCCTAGGCGACACCAGGCTAGAGTTTTCGTGACTGTTCGTACACGCTGCGTCACAGGATGATCCACATGATTTCTCGATGGCTGCGAGCAGACCGGCAACAGCCGGCCTCTGACTGTGCGGTTGCGGCGGGCGGCGACCGCCCGCGATACCGATCGGTCCCCCTTCGGCAGGCGGCCGTCGGCCTGCTCGCCGTCGGTCTGACCGCCGCTTGCACCACGAGCCCTGCGTCAGATCCGCCGAGCCCGGCGTCTACCCCGGCCGCGGCCCCAGAAGCCACGGTCTTCGAGGATGTCCGGATCTTCGATGGCACCTCGTCGGGCCTCAGCGCCCCCAGCAACGTGCTCGTGGTCGGCAACCGGATCAAGAAGATCTCCCGGCAACCCATTGACCCCCCTCCCGGAGCCGTGCGCATCGCCGGTGGGGGGCGAACCCTCATGCCCGGGTTGATCGATGCGCATGCCCACCTCTACCTGAACACCGACCCCAAGGTCCTGCTCGATCCCAGCACTCCGCCGGAGATCTTGGAGGCGACCGCTCTCAGCAACGGGGAGGACGCCCTCATGGCCGGGTTCACCACCGTGCGCGACATGGCGGGACCGGTGTTCGACACGAAGGAGGCCTTCGACGCGGGGGAGGCGGTCGGACCGCGCATCTATCCCAGCGGTGCCATCGTCTCGCAGACCTCCGGTCACGGTGACTTCGGAGAACCCGGGGACCTGCCACAGAGTCTGGGCGGTCCCCAGAGCGTCGCCCAGGAACGCCGACTGTCGTTGATCGCAGACGGCCGGGATCAGGTCCTGGCCGCAACCCGCTACAACCTGCGCAACAACGCGTCCCAGATCAAGATCGCCGCGGGTGGCGGGGTCGCCTCCACGTTCGACCCCGTGACGGTGACGGAGTACACCTTCGACGAGATGAGGGCGGCTGTTCAGGCGGCCGCCGACTACGGCACCTACGTGGCCGCTCACGCCTACACCTCGAAGGCGGTGCGTCGCTGCATCAAGGCGGGGGTCAAGAGCATCGAGCACGGTCAACTGATGGACGAGAAGACCCTCGAACTCGTCCGCGACAACGACGTATGGCTGTCCACCCAGGTCTTCGAGGAACTCCCCGAATCGTTCAGCCCACTGCAGCGCGAGAAGAACCACGAAGTGGTGGTCAACCAGTCCAAGGTGTGGCGCGACGCGGTGAAGAACGGCATCAAGGTGGCCTGGGGAACCGACTTCATGTTCGGCGCCCCCCTCTACGGGCCGGATCAGAATCGGGCTCTCGTGAAGATGGCCGAGTGGATGACACCGGCAGCAGCCCTGAAGGTCGCCACTCACGACAACGCCCAACTCCTGGCCCTGTCCGGTAGCCGCAATCCGTATCCCGGGAGACTGGGTGTGGTGGCACCCGGCGCCTACGCCGATCTCCTACTGGTGGACGGCGATCCGACGAAGGACCTCGATGTCATCGTCGATCCTGCCCAGAACTTCCGCGTCATCATGAAGAACGGGATCATCTACAAGGACACGCTGTAGGACACCAGCACACCCCCGACCGCACGTCAGCCCCGTGCGGGGCAGATGTGTCCGCGTAGGGGGCAGATCTGGGGTTGTAGGGCAGATGTGGGCATCTATCGCACGCTGATATGAGGGGGCCGCTCGCCGACCGAGATCTCGCGCACACTCCAGCCACGATCCGGCAAGGGCACGCGCAGACTCACGGAGCCGGTCGGTCCGCCGTCGGACCCGTGGGAGCGGCGGCGGTCAGCGATCGCCATGAGTTCCAGGGCCATGGCGCTCAGATCATGCAGGCTCTGATGCCGGTGTGCGCGGCGACCGAGATCGACCTGAACGATGGCCCCGGCTCCGAAGCGGTCGTGGACGTCCAGGAGTGTGGCGAGCTCCACGCCGTATCCCATCGGCACGGACAATAGCTCGAACGCCGAACGGCGCATCGCCCACTCCCCCGCCAACGGCTGGATCACTTCCGCGAGCGCGGGTCGGTGCAGGGCCAGCCACGGACGAGCGACCAACTCCGTGACCCGGCCACCTTCGAGTGAATGTGATGACCCGATGTTGAGCACCCGGTCGTAGAAACCACGGACCAGCATCACCTCGGGATCGGCGAGCATCGGACCGATGAGACCGGTGACGAAGTGGGGACCCCACTCGGTGAGATCGGCATCGATGAACACGAGGACGTCGGCATCGGTCACGAACAGGGACTTCCACAGCGCCTCTCCCTTGCCGGCGTGCACCCCGAGGTCCGGGCGCACATCGGCCACCGGGAACACGCGCGCCCCGGCGGCTGCCGCCGCAGCAGCGGTGTCGTCGGTGGAGAGGGAATCCATCACGATCACCTCGTCGGCGAGGTCACCCAGATCGGTGCGGATGATCTGCACCACGTCAGCCACCGTCGCCTGCTCATTACGCGCGGGAATGACCACGGCGATCCGATGGCCGCCCTTCAACTCCAGGACACGACTCAGTGGCCAGTCACCGGAGCGAGATGAGTGGACAGGTGACTCCTCACGCATGCCGATCCCCCTGACGCAGCGGCTTTCTCGACGGACAGGCTCGGATCACGTGTGCACTCTAGGCCCTCGCCCTGACCGCAGCGAGGCCGGCGACCAGGCGCGCGCCTCCTGCCGCGCCCGAGGCACGCCGACGTGGGTCGCCACCATGCGCCCCGGAATCGCGCCGACGCTGTCCATCAGTCGTAGCATCAAGACATGCGACCGCTGCTGATCTTCGACGGGGACTGCGGTTTCTGCACCGCTTCGGTCGACGTCATCAGGCGGTGGATCCGGCCCGACTGCGCCATCGAACCCTGGCAGAACATCGCGATCGAGAGGTTCGGCCTCACTCCCGACGACTGCAGCACCGCAGTGCAGTACGTGGATTCCGAACGTCGGGTCCACGACGGAAGCAGAGCCGTCATGCGGATGCTGCGCAACGCCCCTGCACCGTGGCCCGTCATCGGCGCGGTCGGTGACGCCCCCGGGATCGCCTGGGTGGCCGACCGGGTGTACCGGTGGATCGCGGCCCATCGCCACCGGCTGCCGGGGTCCACGCCCGCGTGCGCTGCCGTCGCAGCGCCCGAAGCGGCGTGATCTCAGCGGGCGGTCACGCGGCCGGGCTCTGAGCGCGGGGCCCACCTGTCGACAACCGACACGCCCGACATCCCGTCACTTCGCCTCATCGCGCAGCCGTGGAGGTGCTGCCCGGACCGACCCGTGAGACGACGGCCGCGGATCCCTCATCAATGGTGACCTGATGGTGAAGGGCGCGGCGGCCGGATCGTTCCGGCGCCGCCAGCAGGGTTGTCCCCCACGGCCGTGGCAATCACCTCTGGGACGACAGCAAAGCATCGACAGAGCACCCGTCGATCCTGTCGTTGGTGAAGGAGATACATGTTCAGCGAGCGCGTCCTCACCTCCGAGCATGAACTGGCTGCCTTCTCACGGTCACAGGAGCACGCCGGGGGCCATCCGGTGTCCCGTCAGTACCTCCGGCGCAGTCGGGTCACTGGCTTCTTCGTCGGTGAACGGATGGTCGGCGGCTACGTCTTCAACGGTGAGGCACCTTTCCGGACAC
>CAIWTL010000102.1 GCA_903915555.1 uncultured Micrococcales bacterium
CATCGCGCAGGGCTCCATCCCCCTGCCGATCGGCCTCGCGGCCCTGATCCTCAGCATCGCCGCCATCCTGGGCAACCTCACGGGCTACTGGGTGGGGGCCAAGGTGGGTCCTGCCCTGTTCAACAAACCGGACTCCCGGTTGTTCAAGAAGGAATACGTCGAGAAGTCGCACTCCTTCTTCGAGAAGTACGGGCCCTCGGCGATCATCCTGGGCCGCTTCGTGCCCATCGTCCGGACGTTCATCACCGCGATCGCCGGTGTCGCCCAGATGGATTACCGCAAGTACGTCCTCTACAGCACCATCGGTGGCGTGCTCTGGGCCGCGGGCGTCACGATCGCCGGATACTTCCTGGGCAACATCCCCTTCATCAAGAACAACCTCGAGGTCATGATCCTCGCGGTCGTGCTGATCTCGGTCGTGCCGATCCTCATCGAGGTCATCCGCAGTCGGCGTTCCGCCACACCGGACGCCCCCACCCCGGCACCGGAGGACGGCCTCACCGAGCAGGCGTGACGACCTGACAGCCGACGGCCCCGTACGGCACTCTTTTAGGGTGCGTCTGTTCGTCTCCGTCGCCCTGGCCTCGCTCCTGTTGACCGCCTGCGGTGGCGCACCGCCGTCCACCCTGCCGGTCCCGGACGAGGGCGCGCCGCTGACGGAACAAGGCGATGCCGTGCCGACGCTGCCCGCGGACTGGCCGCAGGAGGTCCCGACCGCGCTGGGCCTGACGCTGGTCAGCGCGACCAAGTTGGACTCCCCGCAGGGACCCACATGGAGCGCGACGTGGCAGGGCAGCGGTGACGCCACCGAGATCTACACCGATCTCACCGACGAGTTGCGCGCCGCCGGCTTCAGCGAGGACAGCGCGCTCGACGGGGGCGGCGGGGAAGGCGGGATCAGCGCCTGGACCCGTGGAACTGTCCGCGTCCAGGTCACTGTCCTGGTCGAGAACGGACAGGTCGGCGCCAACGTCACCGCCATCGACAGCGCCGGCTGACCCGACGCCCGGTCGTGACGGGCAACGCGGTTCTACTCGAGGCCGAGGTCGTCCAGGTGGTAGGCGGCCCGGTACTCGAGACCCTCGGACTCGACGCGGGGTGCTGCTCCCCGTTCGACGATCACAGCGACACCGACGACGTCGGCGCCCGCGTCGCGCAGTGCCGCCACAGCCGTCATGACCGAGCCGCCGGTCGTCGAGGTGTCCTCGACGGCCAGGACGCGCCGACCCGCGACGTCCGGGCCCTCGATCCGGCGCTGCAACCCGTGCTGCTTCGACTCCTTGCGGACCACGAAAGAGTCGAGTCGGCGGCCGCGTGCAGCGGCGGCGTGCATCATGGCAGTCGCGACGGGGTCGGCGCCCAGCGTCAGTCCCCCCACGGCGTCGTAGTCCCAGTCGGCGGTGAGGTCCAGCATGACCTGTCCGACGAGTGGCGCGGACTCGCCGTCCAGGGTGACCCGCCGCAGGTCGACGTAGTAGTCGGCCTCGCGCCCACTGGACAGGATGACCTTGCCCATCACGACGGCCTTGTCGCGGATGCCCGCCAGCAGCAGGTCGCGCGCCTCGCTCATGGCTTCATCTCGTAGACGCTGTCGTAGGACAGTACTTCGGTCACGAAAGCCTGCTCGGCCGTCGGATCGATGACGGGTTTCCGAACGATCGACAGCACCGCGGTGCTCTGCGCGTCCGTCGCCGACGCCTGGCCGTGCAGCGCGATCGCCTGATCCGCCATGTCCTGGACGAAGACCGCGAAGATCCTGTCGAGATGGGCGTCGGTGAGATCGGACAGGTCACTCACCGAGCCGGCCCGCGTCTTCCCCTCGTCCATGGCCAGCGCGGCCGACTCGAGGATCAACTGCGCGTAGACGATCTGGGTGAACAGCTGCCCGAGAACCTGCAGGTAGTCGAGATCCTTCTGCTGCGCCTCCGTGGGCGGCGCGGTCATCACCAGATGGGTGAAGGCGTCGATCTGCTCGCGGAACACCGCCACGTTCGGCAGGTGGGAGAAGCGCTCGAAGGCCGGGCGCCAGTCACTGAAGCCGATCTTGCTCAGTCCCTTCGCCGGACCCTGATGGAACAGGTAGGTGTCGTCGGCGTCGTCCTGTCGCACCGGGATGTCCGGGTACTCCTGCGCTGCCCCATGCGCAGCACCGAGGTACATGGGCAGGAACTTGAGCACCAGGGCGATGTTGACGTGGACCGTGCCCTCCAGTTTGGGCAGCGCACGGATGTCGCTGGCGGCCCGACTGAAGTAGGTGTCGCGCTCGAATCCGCGGGCAGCGATGACGTCCCACAGCAGATCGATGACGCGCTCGCCCTCGCTGGTCACCTTCGCCTTGGTGATGGGGTTGAACAGGAGGAACCTGCGGTCGTCCTCACTCGCACTGCGGAAGTAGTCCGCTGACCGGGCCGAGTAGATCTTCATGGCGACGAGACGCGCATAGGCGTCCGCGAGCATGCGGCGGACGTGGGGGAAGTCGGTCACCCGGTTGCCGTAGAGGACTCGATTGTTGGCGTGGGTGACGGCCTCGTAGAAGGCGTGCTCACCGATGCCGATGCTCGCCCACCCCAGGTTGACCTTGCCGACGTTGACGGTGGCCAGTGCGGCGTCCCACGCGGGCTTGCCGACGTGGAGGATGTCCGACTGCGCGACGGGGTACTCGTGGAGGTTGAACGCAGCCACGAACATCTGCCCCGCCACCACGTTCTTGATGAGTTCGTAGTTCGGGTGCTGCGTGTCGACCAGGAAGAAGGCGTACTCGCCGGGGTGCTCGGGGTCGTCGTCGGCGAACCGGCCGAACACACTCAGGCGCCCGGCGACGTTGCCGTTGCCGATGTACCACTTGCCGCCGCTCGCAGTGAATCCGCCGTCCTCGGTGCGGGTCAGGATCATGTCGGAGGAGTAGATGTCGGCGCCGTGCTCGCGCTCGGACAGCCCGAACCCGAAGATGTGCCCGTCGGACAGCATGGTGGCGATCTGCCGGCGCGCCTCGTCGTTGTCGCTCAGCCATACGGGGCCGAGGCCGAGCACCGACACCTGCCAGGCGTACCAGTGGGCCAGCGAGTAGAACCCGAGGATCTCGTTCAGGTCGTTGATCCGGGCGAGATCCCAGCGCGCGTCCTCGTCACCGACGAGGGCGCCG
>CAIWTL010000103.1 GCA_903915555.1 uncultured Micrococcales bacterium
GTAGTCGTGACCACCCTCCTGGAAGGTCCCGGGTGTGGGGGTGAGGGCATTGAGCATGTCGGTGAACGTCGCGACGAAAGTCGTGACGGGCTGCCAGTTCGTCCCCTGGGGAGCCCCCGGAGGCCGCTGGTCGTCCGGCCCCAACCATTCCGGCTGCCGCCACAGCAGTGGCGCCTCGAACTTCGGGATGGGGTCGTCCCCGTTCTGCAGGAGCAGGTAGCCCACCTTCCGGCGGTCGGACTCCGGCATCGCCTCCCAGTCCACGATCGCCCGTGGTAGATAGATGCTGCCGGGGCCCACCTGAGGGGGGATCGCTTCGGATCGGTCGCCCCACAACGCCTTGCGCCAGTGGGTGAAGGCCGGGGTCCCCACCCAGACAGCGGCGTCGATGCCGGCTCCCTTCGGCCCCGCGTCGGAAGAGCCGGTGAACATCTCCTGGCTGACCTTGCAGCCGAGGGACTCCCCGAACAGGTAGAACTTGGGGCGTTTCTCGGCCGGCATGGCCAGCAGTCGTTGCGTGATCCCGTCGACCACGAGCCGGGTCTGCCGGGTGCCCAGGCCGGTCCGGGTCAGGGACAGCGCCGACGGCAGCACCGAGTACTCGATCGCCATGCTCGCGCAGTTGCCGCGGGACAGGTACTCGTAGGTCTCACAGGCCACGTAGTTGACGTATCCGGAGCCCGTGGGTGAGAACAGTGCGATGGAGTCGCGCTCGAACGCCTTCGTCCTGTCCAACTCCCGCAGGAGGAGTTCTGCCCGCTCCTCCTCCGTCGCCGCCGCATCGAGGCTCGCATAGACCCGGATCGGCTGGTGCGCGGGCTCCTTCATGACATCGGCGATGTGGTCCTTGAGAAGGACAGCGCTCAACCAGCGGGTGCCTTCGCGGCTCTGCTTGTCCCACGGGATGCCGCTCTCGGGGCTCCCCGTGACCTCGGGAAGCGTCGGTTGCGTGGCGTTCGCGATCTCGACCTCGCTGCCCGCAGCGCTCAACTTGGCCACGACCGCGCTGATGGCCAGCCATGCCGCGCCGTAGGACGCGGCGGTCGCACCGACCCGGCCCAGAGTCCGATGGTCGTCAGGGGACCCGCCGAGCACCTTGGAGGCACCCTTGGCGAAGGATGTCGACAACGTCGACTCCACGTGCGACAGCCCGTAGAGCATCCCCCCGGTGACAACGGCCAGACCGGCGGCCTTCGCGGGGGCGATCGACCGCGGGGTGTCCTCGAAGAATGAACCGTCCTGCAGCATCGAGCCCACCTGGGCCCGACCCGACTTGGTCCGCGCCCATGCCCCGACTCCGACCGCAGTCATGGCGCCCAGCGCCAGCCAGCGGTTCGCCCGGGTCCCACGCCCACGCTCGAGGAGTTCGGCACCGATGCCGGCCACCGCCGCCGCCGCGGTGCTCTGGGCGCCCAGTCGGCCGAGGGCGCGGCGCGCCGACTCGCCCTGACGGTACGACAGGGCCCGGTACGCGCCGTACCCGGCAGCGGCCGTCGCGGCGTCGACCAGCAGCCCCGAGGTGATGCGCCCGCCGATCGGGACCCGGTCCGCCACAGAGCGCAGGAAGGAGTTCATGGAGGCGCCCCACCCGTACGACGCGACTGTGCTGATCCCGGTGATCAGGGCCTGATCCGGTGTGCCCCGTGTCAGGAGATTGGGTTGGGTGGACGAGCCCGCCGAGTACGCGGCCAGCAGAAGTCCCGCTCGTGCCGAGACGTCCAAGGTCGACAGTTGTGCCGCATCCACCGTCGGCGACCCGTCCGGGCTCATCACACCCTCCCCCATGCTCATTCCACCGAGTCGTCTTCCACGAGTTCGGTGATCTCGATGTTGCCGTCGGCATCCATGGCGGCCACAGTGTCCGACAGCACCTCGGCGGAGCCGTCCTCGCCGCTGACAGCCGTGATGACCTCCTCGGAGACGACGCTGCCGTCGGGCGACTCGACCGTCACCAGTTCGTCGACCACGGCGTCACCGGTCTCTTCGTCGATGGCGGCGACCACATCGTCGGTCACGATCTCACCGTCGACGGTGATGCCTTCACTGACCGACTCCACGATGTCGATACCGGCCTCGTCCTGCTCGCTCATTCCTGCTCCTTGCAGCGTCCGTGTCCACCGGGCGGCGGCACACGTGCGAACCTATCGCCAAACGCGGGGGCTGGCACGGGTTGCGCTCCCATCCGTGGAGGTCGCCCGGCCGCCGAGGGCGATCGGCATGTTGGCACAATGTCGCCCATGCCTCGTGTCCTGTCCGGTATCCAGCCGACCGCCGACTCCTTCCACCTCGGCAACTACCTCGGCGCGCTGCGCAACTGGGTCTCGATGCAGGACACCCACGACTGCTTCTACATGGTCGTCGACCTGCACGCCATCACCGTTCCGACCGACCCCGAGGTGTTGCGCTCCCGGACCCGGGCCTCGTATGCGCAGTTGCTGGCGCTGGGGATCGACCCGGAACTGTCGACACTCTTCGTTCAGAGCCAGGTGCCGGAGCACGCCGAACTCGGCTGGGTCATGCAGTGCCTCACCGGGTTCGGTGAGGCGAGCCGGATGACCCAGTTCAAGGACAAGTCGTCCAGAGAGGGTGCGGAGTCGGCCAGCGTCGGACTCTTCACGTACCCGATCCTGCAGGCTGCCGACATCCTTGTGTACCGCGCCGACGAGGTACCGGTGGGCGAGGACCAGCGGCAGCATCTCGAACTCACCAGGGACCTGGCCCAGCGGTTCAACGGGAGGTTCGGCGAGACCCTGGTGGTACCCAAGGCGCACATCGTCAAGGACACGGCGCGTGTGGTGGACCTGCAGGACCCCACCAGCAAGATGAGCAAGTCGACCCCCACCGGATGCGTCTTCCTGCTCGACGAGCCGAAGGTGATCGAGAAGAAGATCAAACGTGCGGTCACCGACTCCGTGGGCGAGGTCCGTCATGATCCCGAGGGGCAGCCGGGCGTCGCCAACCTCCTCTCGGTGATCGCCGCGCTGTCGGACCGGTCGGTCGAGGATGTCACCGCGGAGTTCGCCGGCGGCGGTTACGGGCCTCTGAAGACGGCGGCCGCCGACTGCGTCGTGGCCTTCGCCCAACCGTTCGCGGCACGGGTGGCCGAACTGCTGGCTGACCCCGCCGAACTTGACCGTGTGATGGACGCCGGCTCACAACGCGCCCGGATGGCCGCGGCGCCGACGGTGGCGGACGTGTACGGCAAAGTGGGACTGCGCCGACCCGTCTGACCACCCGTATCCTCGCCCTATGCGGCGCACGATCGGATCGACGTGAACGGCATCCTGCCCAATCTGGCGGTGGTCCTGCTCTTCATCCTCATCGGCGGTTTCTTCGCTGCCGCCGAACTGGCTCTCGTCTCCCTGCGCGAGTCCCAGGCCCTGCGACTGGCCGCCGACCATCCCACGAGGGGGCCGCGCCTGCTGCGGCTGGTCCAGGACCCCAACCGTTTCCTCGCTGCCGTGCAGGTGGGTGTCACGCTCGCCGGATTCCTCTCGGCGGGGTTCGGGGCGTCGCAGATCGCCCCCGCCGTCGCGCCGCTGTTCGAGGGCTGGGGACTGGCGGCCGCTTGGTCCCAGACGCTCGCATTCATCCTGGTCACCGTCGTGATCGCGTACCTGTCGCTCGTGTTGGGCGAACTGGTGCCCAAGCGGCTCGCTCTGCAGCGCAGCGAGGGGATCGCACTCCGGACAGCGGGTGTCGTCGACCTGACCGCCACCGTGTCCCGGCCCTTCATCTGGCTGTTGTCCGCCTCCACCGACGGCATCGTGAGGCTCCTCGGCGGGGACCCGGAGGTGGGCCGGGAACGTATCACGGAGGAGGAACTGCGGGGTCTGGTGCGCTCCCATGAGGACCTCACACCGGCCGAACGGGAACTCATCGACGACGTCTTCTCCGCCGGGGATCGCGAACTGCGCGAGGTGATGATCCCCCGTACGGAGGTGGCATTCCTCGATCATGACACCCCCGTCGTAGCGGCAGCGGCACAGATCCGCACCATGCCGCACTCCCGCTACCCGGTCATCGGCGACTCGACCGACGACGTCCTGGGGTTCGTGCACGTGCGCGACATCCTCGACCCATCGGTCGTCGGCAGCTCCCTGCGGGTCGCCGAGTTGGCCCGCGACGTCACCCGGCTGCCGGGAAGCCTCAGGGTCATCCCGGCACTCAACGAACTGCGCGCTGGTTCCCAACACCTGGCGATCGTCGTGGACGAATACGGCGGGACCGACGGGATCGTGACGCTGGAGGATCTCGTCGAGGAACTGGTGGGCGACATCCGCGACGAGTACGACATCGGGCGGACCGACGCCGGCCACCCGTTCGGGGGCACCACTCCCCGGGAGATCAGCGGTCTGCTGAACCTGGACGACTTCGCCGAGGAGTTCGGGTTCACCCTGCCGGAGGGTCCCTACGAGACGGTCGCAGGGTACGTGATGCATGCCTTGGGCCGACTGGCCACCGCGGGGGATCGGGTCGAGACGGACAGCGCCGGGTTCACCGTGGTCTCGATGGACGGGCGCCGCATCGACTGCGTGCGGGTGAGCGGCCTGACGGCCGAGGCTCCGGCCGCGGGGGCGACCCCCCGTGATGTCACCAGTCGGACAACTGGGACCGCTGGGTCTTGATGGCCGGATCCACGTTCTGGTAGAGGAATTCGATGCCCGTCGCCCGCTCGACCTCCGCCACGGTGCGGATCGAGTCCTCGATCAGTTTCGCGCAGTAGGGGTCCGTCGGCTGGGACTGGATGGAGTTGCAGTCCTGCGTCGGGTCGGACTTGCGGTCCTGGTCCTTCTGGGGCTGGTCGCTGGGGCGAGCCGTCGCGGCATCGTTGTCCACGATGAACGCGATGGCCTTGTTCTGGATCGGCGCGTAGACCAGTTTGTAGTAGCTGCGTCCCGCACTGATCTGGTTCTTACTGCCGATCCGGTAGTACTGGAAGCAGTCGTCACCCCCACTGGTGGGATCACACTTCGCGGTCGAGCTGAGGGGCCACCACTGCGGCAACCACCCGTAGGCGTTCTTCGCCCGATCTGTGAGGTCCTGACCGACGGGCCCCGTGACCACGTACAACTCGCCGTACTTCATCGACCAGTCCTTGACGTAGGCCTCGACGAGGCGCCATACCCCCTGGTTCAGGCCCGGCGTCTGGGGACTCATGTTGCTCATGTAGAACGAGTTCTGGTTCGTCGTGGCCGTCATCTGGTAGATGCCGGCGGGTGACTGGTGCCCGCGGTCGTACGGGCCACGGTTGCAGTCCTTCGATCCGGCCGGAGTGCAGGTGGGCGGGTTCAGCGTGGACCCCGTGTAGTCCCACGGCTCGGGACCGATCCCGGTCGGGTCCTCGAGGAAGTTGTCCGCCCGGCAGCCACCCGCTGCCGCCTCGACCCGTGCCTCCGGATCGTCCAACCCGCTGCGCTGCGCGGAAGGAGCACTCGTCGGCTTGTAGCAGGGGATGGTCTGGTAGTCGCCGTAGATGTAGGTCGCCACCCAGTAGGGGCTCTGCTCGGCGGTGTCGTACTGCAGCGCGTAGCCGATCGTGTGGTCGAAACGACCGTTGGGGAAGGCCTCGCTCAACGGCATCTTCTGCCCGTCGCGCACGATGGTGGCATCCGGCGCGGCCCCCTCGGTGGAGTCGGTGACACGGCACAGGTACGCGGGCGGCTGGCTGCGGTCCCCCGTCACCCGGGGAACACCGAAACCACCGAGCTGGTCCTCGCACCCGTCGAGGCCTCGGGGTCCAACATCACGTGAACCTTTCACTGTGATCTTGTCACTGACCGCCATGGCCCCATCGACTTTCGCGACCGCACGGATAGTCTCGCGACCGACACTGACGGTGTCCGTCGTCCGATATGACCCCTGCTTGCTGGTGGCACTCTTGGCGACCACGACCCAGCGTCCGCCGCGACGTTCCTGGATCTTCACCCGCGGGCGGCCGTCCGCCCCCCGAACACGCCCGCTCACAACGACTGCCGAGTGAGCCGGAACCGTCTTGTCCGCTACCGCCAGGCTCACCCGCACGCGTGTGCTCGCGGCGGTTGCCTGGTCGGGCGCTGCCGTGGCCGGCGAGGCCGTCAGGAGAGCCGCCGCGGCACACCCCGCCGCCAGCGGAATCGTCAACAATCTCATCGCGGGATCTCCTGTCCACAGGGACACGGGCGTTGGCCCGATCCGGACAATTTTTTACCACCGACTCCGCGGAGACTCGTCCTCATGGGGCAATTGACCGAACATCGGGGGCGATGCCGCCGATCCTCGCCGTTACCTTCGAACCCGGACGCCGTATCGGTCCGGACCGCTCATGCACCCTGGAGTGACCATGCCCCAACGTGTTCTCGCCGCCCTTCTCGCCGTGGTGCTCGCGGCCGTCGGAGCCGTCGCCGTCAGTGGGACGGGCGCTGCAACCGCGACGGTCGACTCCGAGCCGGTGTCTTCGGCCAAGTCCCCGTGTCCACGGGGGGCGATCGACCGCGCCACTCCCGGACGCCTCTTGACCGTGCGATGCGCGGACGGCCTGGCCGCGGGGAAGACCCGGCACAAGGGGGCCCGCAAGGCATTCCTGGTGAAGCTCGGTGGGGCTGACGACGTTCGTCGACTGACGGGCACGGCCTTGAGTGCCACGTGCGCCCGTCCCGGGCTGTCTGGCTCGCTGGCCGATGTCGCTCCCTGCAACGGACTGCGCGAGGTTCCGGACTGTGAGCCGTTCCCCGCCGGGGACGTCCCTCCGGACCCCAACAACCCCAACCCGCCGTACGGCGATCCGCGCAAAGCCTCGTCACTCACGTCGATGCGCAACGCGGTCCTCGGCGAGGCTGAGCGGGACACGTACTCCAAGAACGCGGTCCTGTGCGCCGAACACCCCGACGACGAGACCCCGGAGGACTGCGACGTCGCCTACTGGAACCCCGGGGGGCTGCCTGGTGCCCGGCAGGAGTGCAACTTCTTCTACCTGCGCGTCGGCAACGAGTACTGGACCGGGCTCACCCCGATGATCCTCAACCAGTACGGCGAGTACCTGGGCGTCTCTGCGGACGGCACGGACACCCAGAATCAGCATGCCGGCCCGCACACGTCGATCGCCACGTACAACTCGTCCCAGGCGTGGCTCCAGGCTGCCGGGAAGTACGCCGCGACCTTCGGCCTTGTCGACGGCACACTCTCTGCGAGTGATGTCCAGCGCCAGTTGGAGAAGGTGCTCGGCAATGACGTGGTCGGCAACGATCAACTGATCAGCCCTGTGCTCTTCCACGACCGCCTGGACGTCGACTGCACTCCGGCATGGCAGGGGGGCGGTCGCACCTGGCAGCAGGTGAAACTGTCCGCCGTGCCCGTCGCCGCCGGCACCAGCTTCACCTGCACCGCTACCGCGCCGGGCGCCGGCACCGCGTACGTGACAGCCAAACTCGGTCCTCCCGCGTCCGACAGCGTGCCGGGGGCCGTGAACATCATCGTCGACAGCGACAAGTCCAACACTCTGCGAAAGGTGCCCAACGGGCCGTTCGACGCCGACAACACCCTCTGGCCCAACGGTCTGGCCGAGGTGGTCAATGAGCAGGCCGTACCGTTCTCGGTCGACGTTCAGGACACGTGCCTGAACGACAAGACGGGCACCGCGGAGTCATGCCTCCACCTGTGGGCCAACCCGGTCTTCCAGAAGGACCGGTCAGGGACGCCGACCCCGAACGGATGTCAACTGTGGTTCGTGATGGAGATCCGGTCGCCACAGCTACTGGCCATCATGGACAAGTATGGGCTCGGACGCAGTACGACGCTGATGCGCCGGCAACTGAGCGGATGGGGCCTCAGTGGCAAGGAGCTCAGGAACGCCATCACGCAATTCCGCGACGAGCCGCAGAAGTTCACCCCACACATCAGCCTTGCGAAACGCAAGTACCTGGGCTCCGAGGTGCCGGCACCGTGGGGCTACGCGCCTGCCGGCACCCGAGACGTGTGCACCGACGCGTCCCTGCTGGGGCAGGGCAAGGACGCCATCACCCCCTTCGTCCCCACCCCATCGAACTAAGGGCCGGTCGGCACGTCATGCGCGGGGTGGTCGGCACATAATGACCTCATGTCGACCGTCGGCCGCACCGTCCTCATCGTCGAGGATCAGCCCTTCGTCGGGACCCTCCTGTCCCAACACCTGGACAGCCAGGGGTTTCGGACACTGACGGCGGAAAGCGCCGGCTCGGCATTGACGGCGGTGGAACGGTACGATCCCGACGTCCTGCTGACCGACATCGATCTCGGGCGACGGCCGAACGGGGTCGAGTTGGCCGCCATCAGCCGAGAACTCTCGCCGGGGCTGGCCGTCGTCTTCCTCAGCAACTACCCGTCCATCCGCACCACGGACTACACCGTTCCGCCGCCGCCGGGGCACGCCTTCGTGAGCAAGCAGCGCGTCCACTCCCCGCAGGAAATCACCGAGGCCATCGAGTCAGTGCTCAGCGACAGCCGTCGTCCGGTGATCACGAACGCGCCCCGGGATGACAGTCCCGTCAACCGACTCACTGGGCCCCAGCAGTCGATCGTCCGGATGATCGCGCAGGGACTGACGAACCAGGAGATCGCCGAGCGGCGCGGCTGCAGTCTGCGTGCGGTCGAACGGCTCGTGACGCGCGCATTCGAGTCGATGGGGCTGAGGGAGGCACCTGGGCTCAACGCCCGTGTCATGGCCACCCGACACTACGTCCGTGCGTTCGGGTTGCCCGAGGACCTCTGATGCGTCGACCGACGTGGTGGCAGCGGATCGGTGGCGACAACGCCCTCTCCCGCTGGTCATGGATTGTCGCGATGCCATCCGGTGTCGCGCTGGCCCTCAGTTCCGCCGGCTCGGTCCCCCACCTGTTCCCGTGGCTGATCACGGCCGTGCTCGCGAACGCGGTCGCCGCCGCCGTACTCGCCGTGGCCTCTCTGACGATCCTGAGGCCCGGGAACCGTCCAGTGCGGACCCTCGCGGCACTGGCGACCTTCGCCATCGCCGGAGCCGTCAGAGGTGCACTGCTCACCCTCGGCTACCGATGGGTGGGCGCTCCGGACCCCATGAGCGCGGCGGAGCGGGTCCTCGGGAACGCGGTCCTGGCGATCGTCCTACTGAGTCTGATCGCCATCGTCGTCGACAGCAGCCGCCGACACACCCGTCTGATTGCCGAACTGCTGATCGCCCAGCGAACCCTCGACGCCCTGTCCGAGGCGAAGGAGGAAGAGTTGCGCCGGATCGATGGGGAGGTCGACCGGTGTCTCGCCGTTGCAGCCGACACCACTGCACCGGGCATCCCCACGGAGGGGTATTCCCTGTGGCTGAGGGAATGCGCGGAGGCCGTGCGTCGGGTCAGCCACGATCTGCATCGGGACTCGTCCACCGACCCACCGTTGCCCTCAGTCCCCGACCCGCGTCCCTGGGACCGGATATCCCCCCTGCTGCGGCGGATGGGTCCCGCGGCCCCGGTCCCGTGTGCCTTCATCATCGAGATCGCACCCCTCACCGGCGTTGCCTCACAGAGCGGGTGGCAGGTCGCACTGTTCAACGCTCTCGTGGGAGGCACGGTGCTGACGTGCCTCGCGATGGTGGTGCGCCGCTGGTACCGCCGAGCGGCCAGGGGTGTGCCGAATCTCCTTCTCCTGACTGCGGTCTACACCGCTGTTGCGCTCATCGCGATGTACGTGACCAGGTACTTGGGAATGGTGGTAGGAGTGGAGGTACCGCTCTTCCCCCTCGGGGTCCCTTACATCGTCGGTGTCGCACTCGGCCTCTCCCTCGTGGCAGCGGTCAAGGACGGTTACGCCGCCGACCTGAGGCAGCGGGAAGAGGCGGTCTCTGCCGCCGCCCTGCGGGCCGACGCCAACGCCGAGGAGGTCCGGGAACGGCGCCGCACACTCGCGGCTCTGCTCCACGGGCCCGTCCAGGGGGAACTTCTGCGGGCCGCCGCCGGGAGCACGGACGTCGCCCGGGTCGCAGCACGGGTGCGCGGTCTTCTGGCGGAGCCACCCGCAGTCGTCCCCGCCGAGCAGGAGGTGGCCGATGTCGTGGGCGCTTGGCGCACCGTACTCGATCTGGAGATGGCCGCCCCCACCGAACTCTGGCCGGTTCTCGACGAGCATCCGGTCACCCGCCAGGCCGTCATCGACGTGATCAGCGAGGGCCTGGGCAACGCAGTTCGCCACGCGAACGGGACCGGGGTGCGTCTCGACCTCGGTCTCACCGGGAAGGAGGTGTCGATCGCGGTGACGTCACAGGGGACCCTCGAGGTCGAACCTGCTCCCGGACTGGGAAGCGCCATCCTGGAGCGACGGTGCAGTTCCTGGCGGATCGCTGCCCAGGACCGGGAAGTCCGCCTCGACGCACGCATCCCCATCACTGCGGCACCACCACCCGATCGGACCCGGCTCGGGCCTCAGGCGGGGTCTGCCACCAGGACGGCTGCGGTTCCGTAGGCGAGGACCTCGGCGACGTTCTCGGCGACGTCCGAGGAGTCGAAGCGCACGCCGAGGACCGCGTTACCGCCCAGTTGCGCGGCGTGGTTCATCATCCGCTGCACGGCCTCATGGCGCGCCTTGTCGACCACGTCGGTGTATTGCGGCACTTCGCCCGCCTGCAGCGACTTGAACCCGCCGGTGAAACCTTTGGCGAACCCGACGGAGCGGACCAGCAGTCCCCAACAGAGCCCGATGGTCCGATCGACCCGGTAGCCGGGCGGCGGATCGAACGTGGTGCAGGTGAACAGGTTGGCATCGGCCGCGGTATCGCTCATGGCCGCAGGCTACGCGACGAGCCCGGCGGCACGTCGGCGAATTCGACCCGTAGCGGCGCGTGGTCACTCCATCTGGCATCCCACGTGGGAGCACGCAGAACACTGGCCCGGACGGCGTACCGCGCGAGGGACGGACTGGCCCACACGTAGTCGATCCGCCAGCCTGTGTCGTTGTCGAATGCTCGCCCCCGCTGCGACCACCACGTGTACGGGCCGGGCCCGGGGCCGCCCAGTCGGCGCCCCAGGTCGACCCACCCGGTGTCCTCCCAGGTGTCCAGGAAAGCGCGCTCCTCGGGAAGGAAACCCGACTTGCCGATCCGCTGTCGCCAGGCCCTGAGGTCCATCTCCGTGCGCGCCACGTTGAAGTCCCCCGCGACGATGACGTCGCCGTCCGACAGTTGCCGCAGGCGGTCGTCCATCGCGGTCAGGAACCGCATCTTGTGGTCCTGCGGCGGCTCCCCCACCAGCCCCTTGGGAACATAGACCGACACGACGGTCAGGGGCCGGCGGTCCGGCACCGTCACTGAGGCTTCGATCCATCGACCATCGGCGGCGAAACCGGGCAGGCCGACCACGACGTCCGTGACCGGGGAGCGCGCGACGACCGCGACGCCGCTGCGCCCGGCGGTCTCTGCAGGAGCATGCACGGCGGACCAGTCGGCGAGACCTTCCGCAGCCAGCACCTCGGCCAACTGGGCGGAGCTGGAACGCACCTCCTGGAGAGCGATGACGTCCGCGTCCGTCAGGTCCGCGAAGCCCCCCTTGCGCGCCGCGGCACGGACCCCGTTGACGTTCGCGGTGACGACGCGCATGCGGCGTGCCCCCACCTGGTCCCGCGGCCCGTCAGGCCATCGCCTTCCTGAGGTTCTCGTCGATGGACGCCAGGAACTCCTGCGTGGTCTGGAACGGCTGATCTGGGCCGACGAGAAGCGCGAGGTCCTTCGTCATGGCTCCGCCCTCGACGGTCCGGATGCAGACCTCCTCCAGGCTGTCCGCGAAGCCGGTGACCTCGGGCGTGCCGTCCATCCTGCCCCGGTGGGCCAGCCCCCGGGTCCACGCGAAGATCGAGGCGATCGGATTCGTCGAGGTGGGCTGCCCCTGCTGGTGCTGACGGTAGTGACGGGTGACCGTGCCGTGCGCCGCCTCGGCCTCGACGGTGCGTCCGTCCGGGGTCATGAGCACCGACGTCATCAGGCCGAGGGACCCGAAACCCTGGGCCACCGTGTCGGACTGGACGTCACCGTCGTAGTTCTTGCACGCCCAGACGTAGCCGCCCTCCCACTTCATCGCCGCGGCCACCATGTCGTCGATCAGGCGGTGCTCGTACGTGATGCCGGCCGCCGCGAACTCGTCCTTGAACTCGTCCTCGTACACCTCGGCGAAGATGTCCTTGAACTGCCCGTCGTAGGCCTTCAGGATCGTGTTCTTGGTGGACAGGTACACCGGGTATCCGCGGGTCAGGCCATAGCGCATCGAGGCGCGGGCGAAGTCCCTGATCGAGTCGTCCAGGTTGTACATCCCCAGCGCGACACCGCCGCCCGGGAAGTCGTAGACGTCGAACTCCATCGGCTCCGAACCGTCGGCCGGCGTGTAGGTCATGGTCAGTGTCCCGGGCCCCGGCACCTTGAAGTCGGTGGCACGGTACTGATCGCCGAACGCGTGACGACCGACCACGATCGGCTTCGTCCAGCCGGGGACGAGCCGTGGGATGTTGCTGATGATGATGGGCTCGCGGAAGATCACACCACCGAGGATGTTGCGGATGGTGCCGTTGGGCGACCGCCACATCTTCTTCAGCCCGAACTCCTCGACGCGGGCCTCGTCGGGGGTGATCGTGGCGCACTTGACGCCGACCCCGTACTTCTTGATCGCCTCGGCGGAGTCCACCGTGACCTGGTCGTCAGTGGCGTCCCGGTTCTCGATCCCGAGGTCGTAGTACTTCAGGTCGACATCGAGGTACGGCAGGATCAACTGATCCTTGATGAAACTCCAGATGATGCGGGTCATCTCGTCACCGTCGAGTTCGACGATCGGGTTCTCGACCTTGATCTTGGCCATGGGACGTCCCTTCGGGCTGATGATGCCGGTGCGGTGCTGGTGGGTTCAGAGATCCTTGACGTCGGCCTGCTTGGCGCGGACGGCCTCGGCCGCCTCCTTGAGACCGGCGAGTTCGCTGTCGGTCAGGTCGGTCTCGACCACCTTGCGGATACCCTCACGGCCGATCTCGGCCTGCACCCCGAGGTAGACCCCGGCGATCCCGTACTCACCGTCGACCCACGCGCACACGGGCATGACCTCTCCGGAGTCCTCGGCGACGGCCTTCGCCATGCGCGCCGCCGCGGCCGACGGGGCGTAGTAGGCCGAGCCGGTCTTGAGCAGCGCCACGACCTCGGCACCGCCGTTGCGGGTGCGGGTGACCAACTCCTCGATCTCGTCGGCGCTGAGCAACTCGGTGAGCGGCTTGCCGTCGACGGCGCACGCGGACGGGACGGGAACCATCGTGTCGCCGTGGGAACCGAGGGTGAGTGTGGTGACGGAGGAGACGGGAACCCCCAGCTTCTCGGCCACATTGTTGGTGAATCGGGCGGTGTCGAGCATCCCGGCCTGGCCGATGATCCTGCTCTTGTCGAACCCGGTGACGATCTGCGCCAGGGCTGTCATCTCGTCGAGCGGGTTGGCGACGTTGATGACGACGGCGTCGGGAGCGTGGCGAGCCACGTTCTCCGCAACGGCCCGCATGATCTTCGCGTTCGTCTCGATGAGGTCCATGCGACTCATCCCCGGCTTGCGGGGAAGCCCGGCGGTGATCACGACGATGTCGGACCCCGCGATCGCCTCATAGCCCTCGCCGTCGGGCCCCGTGGTCTGACCGGTGATCGTGGTCTCGAAACCTTCGATGGGTCGGGACTGGTTGAGATCGAGGGCCAGGCCCTCGGCCTTGCCGTCGACGACATCGGTGAGTACGACCTCGTCGAAGATGTCGTACTCGGCGAGGCGCTGAGCGGTGGTGGAGCCGTAGTAGCCGGCACCGATGACGGTGACCTTGCCCGAACGAGCCATCTGGGAGCCTCCTGCGCGGTTCTGGGATTCGGCCCCGAGTTTACCCGGGGCGGTACGGCCCACCGGGCGGCGGCCCTCCGCTGCCCCGTCCTCCGGTCAGGACGGTGGGGGAACGATGAGGGCGAGGATGACCAGACCGACGGCCAGGATGGCCAGCACGGTGACATCGATCGCCTTGGTGCGGACGACCAGCAGACCCGCCTGCCGGGTGGGCAGCACGATGCGAAGCACCAGCGCGAGCACGACCGCGCCGGCGATCACGAGCGCGCCGACCCGGAAGTCCACGAACATGAGGCCCAGCCCCAGGAAGAAGATGGACAGGACCAGGACGGGTGCGCCGTAACGCGCCTTGGTACTGACGCCCCGCAACGCGATGACGTTGCTGGGTAGGTCCTCGTAGTCGTCATCCCCGGGACGGGGGCCCTCGCTCACCGGGGCGCCCGTTGCTCCGCCGCGTCGACCACGTTGGCCAGCAGCATGGCCCGAGTCATCGGCCCCACCCCGCCCGGCATGGGAGCCAACCATGCGGCGACATCACGCACGTCGGGGGCGACATCGCCGACCAGGCCGGAGTCCGTCCGCGTGATCCCGACGTCAAGGACAGCCGCACCGGGCTTCACCATGTCGGCCGTGAGCAGACCCGGGACCCCTGCTGCGACCACGACGATGTCGGCACGACGCGTGTGCTCGGCGATGTCGCGCGTACCGGTGTGACACAGGGTCACAGTGGCGTTCTCCGAGCGTCGGGTCAGCAGCAGGCCCAGCGGCCGACCCACGGTGACGCCGCGGCCGACGATGCAGACCTCGGCCCCCGCGAGCGGGATGTCATGGCGGCGGAGCAGTTCCACGATCCCGCGCGGCGTGCACGGCAGGGGCCCGTCGACGCCCAGCACGAGACGCCCGAGACTGACCGGGTGCAGACCGTCGGCGTCCTTGGCGGGGTCGATCGCCTCGAGGGCTACCCCCTCGTCCAGATGGCGGGGCAGCGGCAGTTGCACGATGTATCCGGTGCAGTCGGGGTCGGCGTTGAGCCCGGCGAGCGCCACGGAGAGGTCCGCCTGATCGGCGTCGGCGGGAAGGTCGACCCGGATCGACCGGATTCCCACCTCCTCGCAGTCGCGGTGTTTGCCGGCGACGTAGGCGCGGCTGCCGGGGTCGTCTCCCACGAGCACGGTGGCGAGCCCCGGCCGGTTCCCGGCGGCCGTGAGCACGGCGACACGTTCGGCGAGTTCGGACTTGACGGCTGCGGCGGTCGCCTTGCCGTCGAGGATCTGAGCGGTCACCTGCCCATTGTCCCACCAGACAGGCGAGCCGCCGGCATCGCCGCGAGGACGACCGCACCCACGAGCAGAAGCACCGACACCCACAGCATCGGCCACAGGCCCGCACCATCGGTCGGGGCGACCAGATCGGACACCACCGACCCCAGGAGCTGCCCCGCGATGGACAGCAGGCCGAAGACGAGTACTCCCACGCCGCGCACGGCCCAGGCCGCCA